>WGAH01000258.1 GCA_015489145.1 Deltaproteobacteria bacterium | reverse complement strand
GTCGCGCACCAGCCGCCGGGCCTCGGCGAGGTGGCCTGCGCCCGGGGCCACCTCGCCGAGGCCCGGCGGCTGGTGCGCGACACCGAGCGGCGGGCGGGACAGGCGCGGTGGGGCGGGCTCCTGGTGCGCACCCTCCTCCTGCGGGGGCGCCTGGCCGCCCTGGAGGGCGACCTGCACCTGGCCCGGGACGAGTACCTCCGCGCCGCGTCCTGGTTCCGCCGGAGCGGCCGCGCGGCCGAGGCGCGCACCTGCCTCGTCGCCCGCGCCGAGGTGGCGATGGCCCTCGGCGACCTGGACCAGGCGCGCGAGCTCGCCTCGCGGGCCGGCCGGGAGGCGGCCCGGGCCGGAGACGAGGCGGGGCGGCTGGCCGCCGACCTCGCGGAGGGGACGATCCTGCGCCTCCTCGGCGAGGCGGACGCGGCCTCGGAGGTGCTCGCCCATGCCCTGCGCGGCTTCGAGGCGCTGGGCGAGCCCCTGTCGGCGGCCCGCTGCCACCGCCAGCTCGCCCTGGCGGCCCGCGACCGGGGCGACGCCGACGGCGAGCGCCGCCACCTCGACCGCGCCCTGCGCGGGCTGACGGCGGTGGGGGCGGCCGAGGCCGACGAGATCCGCCTGCTCATCGCCGAGGGCCTCGTCCGGGAGGGGCGCGTCTCCGAGGCCCGCGCCATGCTCGACGGCCTGGCGCGCCGCTTCGCCGAGACCGGCCGCCGGGCCGAGCTGGGCCTGGTGCACCTCCTCGGCCTCTACGCCGCGGCCTGGGAGGGGGACTGGGTCGCCTGGCGGCTGCACCACCGCCGCGCCCGCCGGCTCCTCGGGGCGTCGGGGTGGGTGGCCCTCGACCTGCTCGACAGCGTGGAGCGCGCGGCCCGCCTCGCGGAGGAGCGCGGCCAGCCCGAGCGGGCGGCGGAGGCCCGGGACCTCGTCGCGGCCCGGCGCCGGGAGCTGGGCCCGGTGCGCTTCGTGCTGGCCGGGGAGCGCTGAACGGCGGGCGGAAGCGGCGAGGTCGGTATACGCTCCCGCGGCAGGAGGCGACATGACGCGAGGCGCTTGGTGGCTGCTCGTCGCGGCGGCGGGCTGCAAGGGCAAGGGCGACGAGACCGGGGCGGTGGACGACACCGGCGAGGCCTGGCGGCCGGACCTCGTCTGTCCCGGCGATCCGGGCTGCGAGACCAACGAGGGGCCCCTGGAGGCCGGCGCCGCCGCCGAGCCGATCACCCCGACCTGCTTCGAGTCCTGGGAGGACCTCGACGGCAACGGCGAGTACGACAGCAGCACCGAGGCCTTCCTCGACTGCGGCTGCGACCGCCTCTGCGAGGGCGACGAGGGCTGGCCCGGCCCCGACGAGGGCGAGGGAGACGGCGAGTTCCAGGCGGTCTGGATCGCCGGCTTCGGCACCGGGCGGCCGGCCGCCTCGGTCCACGACGACCAGTGGGCCCGGGCCGTCGCGCTCCGCACCGGCGACACCACCGTCGCCATCGTCGCCCTGGACCTGGTGGGCTGGTTCTGGGACGACACGGTGCGCGTCCGCGAGGCGATCGCCTCCCGAGGCGTCGACGTGGACCACGTGATCGTGCACGCCACCCACGTCCACGAGGCGGTGGACGTGCTCGGCCAGTGGGGCAGCCGGGTGGGCCAGACCGGCCGCGACCCGGACTACGTGCAGTACGTCATCGACCAGGCGGCCACCGCCGTCGAGGAGGCCGTGGACGCGCTCCAGCCCGCCACCATGACGGTGGCCGCCGTCGACACCGCCGCCCCCTTCGGCGACAAGGGCACCTGGAACACGGTCCACGACTCCCGCGACCCGGTCATCATCGACCAGGACCTCTACACGGCGCGCTTCGCCGACAGCGACGGCCAGACCATCGCCACCCTGGTCAACTGGGGCAACCACCCCGAGGTGCTCGGCTCCGAGAACACCGCGCTCACGAGCGACTACGTGCACTACGTGCGCGAGGCCGTCGAGAACGGCGTGAACTACGACAGCTACCAGGTGCCCGGCGTCGGCGGGGTCTGCGTGTTCATCAACGCCTCGGTGGGCGGGCTGATGACGCCCCTGCACATCACCGTCACCGACGGCGAGGGCAACGAGTTCTCGGACACGGGCTTCGACAAGGCGCAGGCGCTCGGGCGGGTGATCGGCGAGCTGGCCCTCCAGGGCATCGACGAGGCCGTGCCCGCCGAGGACCCGACGATCTCGGTGCGGGCCCTGTCCTACTACGTGCCGATGGAGAACGTCCTGTTCCAGGCCGCCTACCTGATGGGCATCTTCGACCGGCAGGCCTACAACTACGACCCGGACGTGCCCTTCGACGAGACCAACGTGCCCGAGCTCCGCACCGAGGTCGACGCCCTGTGGGTGGGGCCGGTGGGCATGCTCACGGTGCCCGGCGAGCTCGCCCCGGAAGAGGCGATCGGCGGCTACGACGGCTCCCGCGTCAACACCGACCAGGACGAGTTCATCGACCCCGACAACCCCAACCCCCCCGACGTGTCCCAGGCGCCGGCGGGCCCCTACTTCAAGGACCTGCTCGGGGCCGAGTACAACTGGATCATCGGCCTCGGCAACGACGAGATCGGCTACCTGATCCCGGCCTACGACTACCAGCTCGACGAGGCCCTGCCCTACATCGAGCAGGCCGAGGGCGACCACTACGAGGAGACCAACTCGGTGGGCCCCCAGGCCACCCCCAAGCTCGAGGAGGCGGTGAGCCGCCTGCTCGGCTGGGAGGGCTGACCCCGGGAAGGCGGCGCCGCCGTCGGGTAGACTGCGGCGGTCCCGCCGCCGGTCGCGGCGGTTCTCGCACTGATTCCCCCTTCGAGACCCGAGACAAGTGGAGGAGACGATGCGCGCATGGATCCTGGTCGCGGCGCTGGCGGCCTGCGGCGGAAAGACCGAGACCACCGACGACACCGGCGGCGGCGACGCCGGCGACGGCGGGGCCGCCGACGGCGGGAGCGCGAGCTTCGACGACTACATCGACGTGACCGACCCGCCGAGCGGCGACTTCACCGGCTTCGAGGGCGGCTACGACGCCGCCGGCGGCTGGCTCTCCCAGGCGGTCGACCCCGAAAAGCAGGTGACCGCTCCCTTCGCCGGCACCGTGGAGGACTTCCAGGAGGGCACCGCCGTCGCCGACGCGACGGTCGAGATGTGGTTCAACGACAGCGTCTCCGGCGCGCCGGACGCGATCGGGGCCTCCGATTCCGACGGTGCGGTCGCGCTTTCCGACGTGCCGGTCTGCGCGCCGCTCACGTACCGCACGAGCACCGACCCCGACCTCGACGAGACGAAGAACACCATCGAGGCCCACCAGGTCTACGACTACACCGACGGCACCATCGACGACACGCTCAACAGCGTCTCGACCACGACCTACCGGCTGATCCCCGGGCTCCTCGGCGTCGACCCCGACCCGGCCCGCGGCATCATCGCCGGCACCGCCTACGACGTCAACGAGGACAAGATCGAGGGCGCCCAGGTCATCGTGCAGGACGCCGACGGCAACATCCCCGACGGCCTCGTCGTCCACTACTTCATCGACGACTTCCCCAACCGCGACCAGCCCACCACCTCGGCCGACGGCCTGTGGGTCGCGATCAACGTGCCGGTGGGTGACTGGAACGTCGACATGTACGTCTCCGACGGCGCCGGCGGCCACCTGCTCATGGGGCGGACGACGCTGACGGTCGAGGCCGACAGCATCAACATCGCCAACATCTACACCGGCTACGGCGACGGGGTGAAGTACCCCGACGGCTGCCTGAAGGCGAAGTAGCCCCGGAGGTCCCCGTGGTTTCCCTCGCCCTGTGGTGCGCCCTGCTCGCCCGGCCGGCGCGGGCCCTCGACGACGGCATCACCGTCGACATGGAGGGCTACTACCGCGTGCGCGGCGTCTTCCTGCCGGGGATGTACGCCGACCAGCGGAGCTCCGGCCCCCTCGACCTGTTCAGCGCCGACGACGGCGACGGCCGCATGCTGGTGCAGCGCCTGCGCCTCCAGCCCGAGTTCAGCGCCGGCGACAAGGCCCACCTGTTCATCCAGGCCGACGCCCTCGACGACGTGGTCTGGGGCGACAACGAGTCGCTCGCGAGCACCGCCCTGTTCGCCGGCGACCCGTCGACCACGGGCATGGACGGCCACGCGGGCGACACCTTCCGGGTGAAGCGGGCCTGGGTCGAGTTCATGACGCCGGTGGGGCTGGTGCGCGCCGGGCGCCAGCCCTCGAACTGGGGGCTGGGGCTGCTCGCCAACGGCGGCGACGGCTTCGACGACACCTTCGGCGACAACCACTACGGCAGCACCTACGACCGCCTGATCTTCGCCACCCGCCCGCTGGCCATCGCCGGCGCCGCGGCCGGCAAGGAGAGCTGGGGCGAGGTGCCGCTGTACCTGGCCGTGGGGGTGGACCGCCTCGTCGAGGACCCGCTGATCCAGTACTACGGCTACACCTGCTCCCGCACCGACCCGGCCGGCGACCCCATCGTCGAGGGCAGCGAGGACTACGACCCCCGCTGCGACCCGGACGGGCAGGGCTACCACACCATCGAGCACGACTACACCGAGCCCCGCGCCGACGACGACCGCGGCCAGGACTGGTGGATCGACCAGAACGACGACGTGATGGAGATGATCTACGTCCTGGTCTACAAGGGCGAGGGGGTGAGGCTCGGCGGCGAGGAAGGCGACCTGATGGGCGGCGTCTACGTCGTCAACCGCACCCAGCGCGAGACCGACAGCGACATCTGGATCTACGACGCCTGGGCGAAGCTCGCCTGGAAGGGCATCTACCTCGAGGGCGAGGCGCTGACGATCCGCGGCGAGACCAGCGCCATCGCCCTGCCCGGAACCTACGATCCCTCCGGCGCCACGGACGATCCCCTCTACAAGAAGGCCGACATCTGGGGCTACGCCGCCCGGGCCGGCTACGAGAGGCCGGGCTGGAGCGCGGTCTTCGAGACCGGCTACGCCTCGGGCGACGACGACGCCGCCGACGCCGACTTCACCGGCCGCGCCCTCCACCCGGACTACAACGTCGGCCTGCTGCTGTACGAGGAGGTGATGGCGCGGGTGACCGCCATCACCTGGACCGACGCCGCCGACGGCCTGTGGAGCAAGGGGGGCGTGGTCAACTCCCGCTACGTCTTCCCCACCTTCACGGCGCGGCCGCTCCCGGGCAACGAGGTCATCCTCGGCGTGCTGGGGGCCTGGCCGGACGTGCCCGACGGCAGCCGCATCCTGTGCCGCGAGGGCGACGAGAAGGGCGGCGAGGCCGTGCAATGCTCGAGCTACGACGCCGAGGACGCCATGCTCGGCTGGGAGGTCGATCTCGCGGTCAAGCAGCGCTTCGACGAGCACATGCAGGCCACCCTCGAGGGCGGCTACGCCCGCACCACCGACCGCATCCCCGTCGCCAACCTGGGCCTGAACCCCGACGGCCGCTTCTGGACGGTGCAGTCGCGCCTCGCCTGGGAGTTCTGAGGTGGCCGAGGCCCTGGCCCTCTACGCGCTGGTCACGGCCCTCGACGTGCCGGCGGCCTGGGCCTGGCCCGACCCGCGCCGGGGGCCGCGGCGCCTCACCCACGCGCTCACCGAGCCGGTGCAGCGGCCGATCCGGCGCCTCCTCGGCCGGCCGGGGGGCTGGGACCTCGCCCCCCTCGCCGTGCTGGCCCTCCTCGCCGCCACCCGTTGGGCCTGGCTGGCGTGGGCCGGCGGCCTGGCCTCGATGCACACCCCCTACCTCCGGTGAACGCCATGCTCGCCCGCGCCGTCCTCGCCCTCGCGCTCGCGCTGCCGGCCCGCGCCGGCGCCCCCGAGGACCTCGCCCTCGCCGCCGACGCCTCCGCCGACGAGGCGACCCGCATGGCCGCCTTCGACCGCCTGGTGGCGCTCGGGGCCACCGACATGGGCCACGTCCTGGCGGTGGCGGGCTCGGCCGATGCCGACGCCCGGCAGCGCTGGGTGGCGGTGCGGGCGCTGGGACGCATCGGCGGAGCCCGGGCCCGCGAGGCGCTCGTGGGGCTCCTCGCCGACGACATGCCGGCCATGCGCGCCGCGGCGGCCCAGGCGCTCGGCGACCTCGGCGACCGCACGGTCACCGGGCGGCTCACCCCCCTCCTCGACGACCCGGCCATCCTGGTGCGGGCCAGCGCCGCCGAGGCCCTGGGCAAGCTGCGCGACCCGTCGGCGGTGCCCGCGCTCGACCGCGCCCTGGCCTCGCGGGACAACTACTACCGGGGCAGCTCCCTGTGGGTGCGGCGGCACTTCGTGGCGGCGCTGGGGGCCATCGGCGACGAGGCGGCGGTGCCGGCCCTGCTGCGCTGCCTCGACGACGCCGACGAGGCGGTCTCGGCCGAGGCGGTGCGGGCCTTCGAGAAGGTCGCCGGCTTCAGCTACGCCGACGGCCGCGACCTCGACGAGCAGAAGGCCGCCTGGCGCCGCTGGGCCGCCGCCCGCCTGCGCTGAGCCTCAGCGCCGCCGCCAGGCCTCCAGGCCGCGGCCGAGGAGGTCGACGGCCCGGCGCAGGCGGTCCTCGTCGAGGACGGCGGCGATGCGCGCCTCGTCGGTGCCCGAGGAGGGGCTGGCGTAGAAGCCGGGACCCGGCGCGATCACGACGCTCTCGCCCTCGTGCTGGAAGTCGGTGACCAGGAAGCGCGCGAATTCCTCGCTGGACGCGACGGGCAGGCCCACCATCACGTAGAAGGCGCCGCGCGGCCGGTAGGAGCGCACCCCGGGCAGGGCGGCGAGGGCCTCGGCGAGGACGGCGATGCGCCGGGCGTAGGTGCGGCGAACCTCCTCGTAGTAGGACTCGGGCAGGGCCAGGGCCGCCAGCCCGCCCTGCTGGGCGAGGGGCTGCGGGCCGAGGCGGGCCTGGGCGAGGCGCTCGATGCGGGCCATCAGCTCGGCGTTGCGGGTGATCAGGAAGCCGAGGCGCAGGCCGCAGGCCGAGAAGGTCTTGCTGAAGGAGTCGACCACCAGCACCCGGTCGGCGAAGGCGTCGAGCTCGAGCATGGAGGTGGGGGGCTCGTCGAACCAGATGCGGCGGTAGACCTCGTCGGCGATGATGAACAGGTCGTGGCGGGCGGCCCAGCGGGCGAGGCGCTCGAGCTCGTCCCGGCCGTAGACGGCGCCGGTGGGGTTGCCCGGGTTCGAGAAGACCACCGCCCGGGTGCGCGGGCCGACGGCGGCGTCGAGGACCTCGTCGGGGGGCAGGGCGAAGCCGTCGGAGAGGTGCGTGCGGACCGGCCGGATGCGCGTGCCGGCCACGGTGGAGAAGCCGTTGTAGTTCGTGTAGTAGGGCTCGGGGACCAGGACCTCGTCGCCCGGGTCGCAGGTGACGGTGAAGGCGAACAGGACCGCCTCGGAGCCGCCGACGGTGACGGCGACGTGCTCGGGCCCCAGCGCCGGGTTCCAGCGGCCGTGGTAGCGGGCGGCGGCCTCGCGCAGGGCCGGCAGCCCCTGGGAGGGGCCGTAGGCGAGCACCTCGGGGCGGTAGCCGGCGAGGGCGTCGAGGACGGCCGGCGGGGTGGGCACGTCGGGCTGGCCGATGTTCACGCGCAGGAAGCGCACGCCCCGGCGCTCGGCCACGGCGCGGTCGAGCTTTCGGATGGCGCTCTCCTGCATGGCGAGGGCGCGCTGCGACGGAACGGGCATGGGGTCCTCCAGGAGCGGCGACCTATCCGCCCCGGCGGAGCCCGGCACCGCGCCTCAGCGGTTGAGGCGCAGCTTCAGGACGGTGCGGCCCACCCCGACCGTGTCGCCGGAGCGCAGCCGGGCGACGCTCACCCGGCGGCCGTTGTGGTAGGTGCCGTTCGTGCTGCCGAGGTCGCGCAGGAAGACCATTTCGCGCCCGAAGACCTCGATGACGGCGTGGCGGCGCGACACCTCGAGGTCGCCGAGGGGCACCTCGCCCTGCTTGCGGCCGACGGTGACCTGCCCGCGGGTGAAGCGGAAGACCTTGCCGGCGTCCTGGCCCGCCACCACCTCGACCATCGCGTGCAGGCCCGGCGGCAGGCGCAGGTTCTGGTCGATGATGTCGGCGGCGTTGCGGGTGCGGTCGGGGGAGCCGCGCAGCTCCTCGAGTTCCTCGTCGAGGAGCCAGGCGATTTCCTCCTGGGCCGGCCGCCCGCCGCCCGGGCGCTCGGCGCCGGCCTCGGCCAGGCCGACGAACAGCACCATGTGCGTGTTGCCCACGGTGATCTCGGCGCCGGGGCGCAGCAGGGTCTCGCGCACGAGGCGGCCGTCGACCATGGTGCCGTTGGTGCTGCCGAGGTCCTCGATGACCCAGCCCTCCTCGCGGGCGGCGATGCGGGCGTGGGTGGAGCTGACCATCGGGTCGTCGAGGAGCAGGTCGCCGCGCTTGCGGCCGATGATCAGCGGCTTGTCGGGGTCGAGGCGGATGTTGAGCCCCTGGCGGGCGCCCCGGACCACCTTGAGGAAGGCGCCGGCCATCAGGCGATGCAGCTCTCGCCGGCCTCGCAGGTCGAGGCGGCGGCCCAGCGGTGGTAGCGCCCGGGCAGGGGCCGGCCGAGGAGGTCCTCGAGGAGGTGCCCGGCGGCGGCCAGGCGGTCGAGGTCGACGCCGGTGGGCTCGCCCATCGCCTCGAACATGTAGACGAGGTCTTCCGAGGCGAGGTTGCCGGCGGCGCCCTCGGCGTAGGGGCAGCCGCCGACGCCGGCGACGGCGCCGTCGAAGCTGCGGACCCCGGCCTCGAAGCCGGCCAGGGCGTTGGCCAGGGCGGTTCCCCGGGTGTCGTGGAGGTGCAGGGCCAGGCGCTCGAGGGGGATGCCGGCGTCGACCAGCGCCGCGACGAGGGCGCGCACCGAGCGCGGGTGGCCCATGCCGGTGGTGTCGCCCAGCGCGATCTCGCCGGCGCCGAAGTCGCGGAGGCGCAGGGCCACGTCCACGACGGTGGAGACGGGCACCTCGCCCTCGTAGGGGCAGCCGAGCGCGGTGGAGACGTAGGAGCGCACCGCCAGCCCCTCGTCGCGGGCGAGGCGGATCACCTCGGCCTGGGCGGCGAGGGTCTCGGCCCGGGTGCGGTTGAGGTTCTTGCGGTTGTGGGTGTCCGACGCGCTCACCACGGTCGAGATCGCGCCGACGCCGGCCTCGATGGCGCGCTCCAGGCCGCGCATGTTCGGCACGAGCGCCCAGTAGCGCAGGCCCGGGACGCGGGGCAGGCGCGCGACGAGGTGGTCGGAGTCGGCGAGCTGCGGCACCCAGCTCGGGCGGACGAAGCTCGTCACCTCGAGGTCGGTGAGCCCGGTGCGGGCCAGGGCCTCGATCAGCGCGAGCTTGTCGTCGAGATCGAGCACCTCGGGCTCGTTTTGGAGCCCGTCCCTCGGCGCGACCTCGTAGATGCGGACGCTTCGGCGCTTCACGGCGTACCTCTCCCGACCCTGCCCCCAAGGTAGCACGCCCGGCGGGCGGTCGCGGGCCGGGGGGGCGCGCTCACCGGCGCCCCATCAGGCGGATCATGATGGCCTTCTGGGCGTGCAGCCGGTTCTCGGCCTGGTCGAAGACCACCGAGGCGGGCCCGTCGATGACCTCGGCGGCGACCTCCTCGCCCCGGTGGGCGGGCAGGCAGTGCATGAAGATCGCCGCCGGGTCGGCCAGCGCCATGAGCGCGCCGTCGACCTGGAAGCCCTGGAAGCGGGCGAGGCGCTCCTCGCGCTCGGCCTCCTGGCCCATGCTGGCCCACACGTCGGTGTAGACCACGTCGGCCTCGGCCACGGCCTCGCGCGGGTCCTCGGTGACGAGCACCGAGCCGCCGCTGGCCGCCGCGAGCTCGCGGGCGCGGGTGACGACCTCGGGGTCCGGGGCGTAGCCGCGGGGGTGGCCGATCGCGACGGACATGCCCATGATCGCCCCGCCGTGCAGCAGGGAGTGGGCCATGTTGTTGCCGTCGCCGAGGAAGGCGAGCTTGAGGCCGGCGAGGCGGCCCTTCTTCTCCTCGATGGTCTGGAGGTCGGCGAGGACCTGGGCCGGGTGGAGCAGGTCGCTCAGGCCGTTGATCACCGGCACCGAGGCGTGGGCGGCGAGGTCGAGCACGTCGGCGTGGGCGAAGACGCGGGCCATGATGCCGTCGACGTAGCGGCTGAGCACCCGGGCGGTGTCGGCGATGGTCTCGCCC
This sequence comes from Deltaproteobacteria bacterium, assembly GCA_015489145.1. GTDB lineage: Bacteria > Myxococcota_A > UBA796 > UBA796 > UBA2385 > S143-5. The sequence goes on along the minus strand of WGAH01000258.1, from coordinate 1,106 downwards.
CGGTGGAGCTGGATGTCCTTGGGGCCGAGGTAGATGCCCTGGCCGCCGAGCTGGAAGATGCCGGTCTGGAAGCTGACGCGGGTGCGGAGCGAGGGCTTCTGGAAGATCATCGCCAGGGTCCGGCCGGCGCAGGCCTCCTTGAAGGCCGCCGGGTAGAGCTTCAGCTGCCGGGCGAGATCGAGGTAGGCGCGCAGGTCTTCAGCGGTGTGGTCGGCGAGGGAGACGAAGTGTCGGGGCATCGGTTCCTCCGCGGGCTGCCGCCCCGTCTTAGCGCGTCGCCGCGGCCCCCGCCTGTCGGGCGCGGCGGCGCGTTCCCCCCATCGGATGCGCGGGGGCCGGCTGGAGGCCGGGCGCGGCCGGATAGGGGGGGCCCATGCCCTGCGGACTGCTGCTCGACGTGCACAACACGGTGCTGGAGCCGGCGCGGCCGGTGGAGCAGACCTACCTCGAGATCGGCCGGCCCTTCGGGGTCGAGGCGGTGGACTTCGCCGGGGCGCTCGCGGCCGTGGCCGGGCGGGTGCCGATGCGCGGCGACGGGCGGGCCTTCTGGCGGGAGGTGGTCGCGCGGGCCACCGGCTCGACCGACCCGGACCTGTTCGAGGCGCTCTACGCCCACTTCGCGCGGCCCGAGGCCTGGCGGGTGGCCGGGGGCTTCGCGGAGGCCGCCGACCGCCTGCGCGCCGCCGGCTGGCGGGTCGCCTTCCTGTCCAACGCCGACGCCCGCCTCCGCCCGCTCCTCGACGCGCTGGGGCTGCTCCGCCACGTCGACGCCGCCGTGATCTCGGCGGAGGAGGGGGTCGAGAAGCCCGCCCGCGCCGCCTTCGACGCGGCCCTGCGCCGCCTCGGCGTGCCCCGGGAGCGGGCGATCCACGTCGGCGACAGCCCGCGCGACGACGTGCTCGGCGCGCGCCGGGCCGGCCTGGCGGCCTGGCGCTGGGGGGGCGAGGTGCGGTCCATGCCCGAGCTGGCCCGGCGGCTCCTGGCGGGGGAGGGGCCGTGTCCCGCGACTTCCCGGTGATCGCCCTCGCTGTCATCACCCCGGCATCGCCGGCGCGGGCGGGGGCGGGCAAGCTGGGGCCTGCCCCCCCGGTCCGGGCGCGCCGGCG
>WGAH01000257.1 GCA_015489145.1 Deltaproteobacteria bacterium | reverse complement strand
TTCTACGCCCGGCCCACCCTCGAGGTGGCCCGCGACCTCCTCGGCTGCTTCGTCGAGCGCGGGCCCGTGCGCCTCCGCATCGTCGAGGTGGAGGCCTACCTGCCCGGCGACAGCGCCAACCACGCCTACCGCGGGCGCACCGCCCGCAACGCGCCCATGTGGGGGCCGCCGGGCCACGCCTACGTCTACCTCTGCTACGGCATGCACCACATGCTCAACTTCGTCACCGAGGCCGACGGCGTGCCGGCGGCGGTGCTCCTGCGGGGCTGCACCCTGGTCGCCGGCGAGGCGCTGGTGCGCGAGCGCCGGGGGCGCCGGTGGCGCGACCTCGTCGGCCCCGGCAAGGTCGGCCAGGCCCTCGGCCTCGACACCTCCTGGAGCGGCGCACCCCTGCAGGGCGAGCTGCGGGTGCTTCCGGGCCCGCCGCCGGCCCGGGTCGAGGCCGGCCCCCGGGTGGGCATCGACTACGCCCTCCCCGAGCACCGGGAAGCTCCCTGGCGGCTGTGGGACGCCGAGGCCCTGCCCCGCCTCGGCCGCCGGCGGGCGTGAGTCGCGTGAGCGGGCGTTACGCCTGGTGAATCGCCGTGCCTGTCGCTACCGCCGCGCGTCGACGGGCCACCACCGCTTGACCGGGTGGACCTCGTACCAGCCGTGGGTGTCGTCCCAGCGCATCGTTCCGAGCACCCGAATGCGCTGGCCCACCGCGGGGTCCTCGAGGCCGCCCTGGGGGCGGTCGGGGTTCTTGTAGGGCGGGCCGATCTCGGTGGTGGCGCCGAACAGCCAGACGTGGGCGTCCATCATCGGGTAGGGGATCGGCTCGTCGACGAGGAGCTGCACGTGCGTGTCCCCGTCGGGGGCCCCGGTGATGAACTGCACCTCGCCCTCGACGCAGACCTCCCGCCCTTCCGCGAAGCGCCCGCCGGCGAGGTCGCGGGGGGTCCAGACGCGGGGGCAGGCGGCGTCGGGGTCGTCCTCCTCGGGCACGCACAGGGAGCGGCCGGACTTGGAGGCGCCGTCGTAGCGCCAGGTGTAGTCGCCGGAGTCGGGCACGACGAAGCTCGTGTCGCAGAACTGCCCGAGGGGGCAGTCGGCGTCCGAGGCGCAGGAGCCGTCCACGTCGCGCCAGGCGCTCCCCCAGCCCGTCTCGGCGGGCGGGGCGCAGGCGGCGGTGGCGCGGTCGCAGACGAGCTGCTCGGCGCAGTCCTCGTCGTGGGTGCAGGCGGCGCCCTCCTCGCCCACCCCGGCGGACCAGGCCGGGGCGAGCACCTCGACCGTCGCGTCCTCCACCACCGGCACCGGGTGGCCGTTCCAGGTGCTCCAGCGGAAGGTGCCGCGCACGTCCACCTCGTCGCCGATGTCGGCGCGGGGCGCGTCGTCGTCGAGGGCCACCCCGAGGGTCCAGCCGCGCAGCACCGTGGCGTCGTCGGTGATCTCGCCGGGTTCGAGCTCGTCGTGCCGCACCCCCTCGGGCACCTCGGAGCGCACCAGCAGCCAGCGGCCCGGCAGGCGCTGCCAGGGACCGGCGTCCTCGCCCTCCTCGGTCTCCTCGTCCGGGTCGCCGTTCAGCTCGCTGTCGAAGGTGAGGGTGTGCACCGTGCCCCGCACCTCGACGGTCTCGCCGTCGGCGGCCTCGGCGACGACCTGCTCGGGGGTGGGCGGGCCGGTCGGCGCGGTGTCGTCGCCGGACTTCGGATCGGCGGAATGGCAGGCGAGGATCAGCAGCCACACGGTCCACCTCCGCGGGCGCCCGCGGGCGCCGGGGGCCACCATAGCCGGCGCGGCGCGTCCCTGCGCGGTTCAGGCGGCTCCGCCGGGGCGGCGCTCCAGGCTCAGCACGTCCATCGGGCAGACCTCGATGCAGATCCCGCACTGGATGCAGGCGGAGTTGCCGTTGTCCAGCGGCGTGCGGCTCTGGGCGAAGACCTGCACGGGAATGCCCATCTGGCACTGGCGGGTGCACTCGGCGCAGCCGATGCAGCGGTCGTCGGCCACGATGCGGAGGCGGCCGAGGCGGCGCGAGAGGAGCTCCATCCAGGCGCGCAGCGGGCAGAAGAAGCGGCACCACACCCGGTTGCCGAGCACCGGGTAGAAGGCGACGCCGACGATGCTCGCCAGCCAGAAGTCGACGACCAGCCCGTACCAGTGCCGGGCGAAGACCTGCGCGTCGACGAGAAAACCGGAGTGGAGCATCCCCCAGGCGTCGGCGAGCAGCAGGGCCGTGACGGGGACCGCCGCCAGGAGCACGACGCGACCGGCGTTCTCGGCGCGCCCGATGCCGGGCCCCCGGGGGGCGAGGTGGCGCCAGGCGTCGCCGAGGGTCTCGGCCAGGCCGCCGCAGCCGCACAGGTAGGAGCAGAAGCGCAGCCCGTGGCGGCGCACGTACAGCGGGATCGCGACGAAGGCGGCGAGCGCGCCGAGGGCGATCCACAGGAGCGCCACGGCGACGCTTCCGTTCGCCCAGCCCGGCGCGTCGACCAGGGACCACACGCTCAGGGGCCAGGGGACGCTCAGGGCGTAGACCTTCCAGCCGCGCTCCCCGCCGAACAGGGTCCACAGCAGCCCGCCCTCGCCGCCGAGCCGGATGAGGGCCGGGGCGAGGAGCTCGGGAATTCCGAACAGCATCACCCACTGGAACCCCACCAGCGAGAGGTAGCGCCGCCGCTGCACCGGGTCGGCGTGGCGCCGCCAGGCCCGGAGACCGAAGCCGGCGATGAGGAGCGAGTAGGTGACGGTGGCCCAGAAGGCGGGGCCGACGGTGCGAAAGCCGAGGTCGACCTCGAGGGCGGCGGGCAGGCCGGCGAGGGGATCGCCGGGGCCGAAGGGGAACCAGGGCTTTTCGTGCTTGAGCAGGTAGAACAGCCACACGGCGGCGGCGAAGGCCAGGCTGCCGAGCACCTGCCCGGCGGTCCAGTCGTGGGCGAGGCGCGCGCCCATCGCCCGGAGCAGGGCCCGGGGGGGCTCGGCGCCGATGAGGACGAGGACGGCGTCGGCGGGGACGCGGCGGCGGCCGTCGGGGGCGTCGAGCAGCACCGCGTCGGCCTCGATGGCGACCGGGCGGGTCCGCAGGTGCAGGGTGACGGCGCCGGCGGCGACGAGGCGGTCGAGGGCGGCGCGGTTGCGCGGTCGCGCCCGCGTGAAGGCCTCCTTGCGGTAGGACAGGTGGACCCGGCCGCCGGCCTCGGCGATGGCGACGGCCGCCTCCAGGGCGCTGTCCCCGCCGCCGACCACCACCACCTCCCGGCCGGCGAGGGCCGCCGGGTCGTCGAGGCGGTGCGCGGCGCGCGCCTCGCCGGGAATGCCGAGGCGACGCGGGGAGGCGCGGCGGCCCACCGCGAGGATCACCCGCCGCGCCCGGAGGGTCTCGACCGTTCCGTCGGCGCGGCGGGCCTCGACGGCGAAGACCCCGGCCCGGCGCCGGGCGCCGGTGACCGCGAGCCCCGTCCGCACCGGAAGGCCGGAATCGGCCAGGACCCGCCGCCAGTCGGCCACCAGCCGTTCCTTGGTCGTCTCGCCCAGGGGCAGGGGGCGGGCGCGCTCGGGGGCGTGGATCGCCTTGCCCTTGGGGAAGGCGTCCACCGTGGCGAAGGGCTCGGCGCGCTCGACGAGGAGCACGCTCCGACCGGCCTCGCGGACGGCGAGGGCGGCGGCGACGCCGGCGGGACCGGCACCGACGACGAGCACTTCCACCGTCTCCCCGTCGCCGGCGGTTCCGTCGAGGGTGGCGGCGGCCCTCGACC
>WGAH01000256.1 GCA_015489145.1 Deltaproteobacteria bacterium | reverse complement strand
GCACCGGGCGGCGATCTCGGCGGTGCGGTCCACCGCGGCCGTGTCGCCGGGGTGCAGGGCGTCGTCGAACAGCGCCCGCATCTCGGCTTCCGTCTTGAGGTACTGCTGGTCGGTGGGCAGGCCCAGCCGGTCGGGGTGGTCGAAGGCCTCGCCCCGGGCCACCGCGTTGAGGAGGTCGAGGGTGACGGCGTCTTCCGGCTGGAGGTAGCGGCAGTCGTTGGTGGCCACCGTCGCCAGCCCGAGCTCGGCGGCCAGCGCCCGCGCCCGCTCGTTGAGCTCGCGCTGGCCGGGCAGGCCGAAGTCCTGCAGCTCGACGTAGAGGTGGTCCTCGCCGAACAGCTCGGCCAGGCGCGCGAGGTCGGCCCGCGCCCGCTCCGGGTCGGGCTGGTCGAGGACCCCGTTCAGCCCCCCCGTGAGCACGATGAGCCCCTCGCGGTGCGCCTCGAGCAGGGACCAGTCGATGCGCGGCCGGTAGTGCATGCCGTCGAAGATCGCCCGGGTGATCAGCTTCGACAGGTTGCGGTAGCCGGTGAAAGGGTCGGCCAGGCCGGCGTCTTCGCCGCCCTTCACCAGGAAGACGAGCTTCCAGCCGCCGTCCGGCGCCCGGGGCGTGATCGCGTCGATGCCCTCGGGCCACATCCAGATGCTGGCGCCGAAGACCGGCTGGATGCCGGCGCCCTTGCAGGCCTTGTAGAACTCGACCGCGCCGTAGAGGTTGCAGGTGTCGGTGAGCGCGACGGCCGGCATGCCGAGCTCGGCGGCGCGCTTCGCCAGCGCCGTGGGGGACATCGCGCCGTCGAGGAGCGACAGGGCGCTCTGGTTGTGCAGGTGGACGAAGGCCATGGCTTCCGCGGGGGAGGGGACGCCTCCCCTATCGCGGCGCGGCGCGGCCGGGTCGGACGGAAGCTGTCCGCTTCGCCCGCGGGCTCAGTCGAGCTCGAACTCCTCCCAGGAGGCGGCGCCGGTGGGGTTGCCGACGAGGCGCACGAGCCAGCCGTCGGGGGAGATCGCGAGCTTGGCGTCGCCGCTGACGGTGGCGAGGACGGACTCGGTCGAGAGGTCGGACTTCACCCAGGTCAGCGCGTCGTCGGTGGTCTCGATGTAGAGGTCGTCGTTGTAGTCGAAGGTGAAGTCGAGGATGGTGGCGCTGGCGACGTAGAAGCTGGTCAGGCTGCCCGAGCCGGACGGGTCGAACAGGTAGATCGTGTCGTCCACCGCGACGTAGAGGTCCTCGGCCGAGTCGAGGGCGAGGGTCTGGAGGCTGTCGCTGCCGAGGGTCCAGGTGGTCACGGTGCCGTCGAGCTCGACGCAGGCGAGCACGCCCTTCGCCCCCCAGTTCGGCGTCCACACGCAGCCGGAGGTGTCCATGGCGATGGAGACCGGCGAGTCGTCCATGTAGGCGTTGGTCCACGGCCCGTCGCCGTAGGTGACGTAGCTGCCCCCGCTGAGCGCGACGACGGGGAGGCTGCTGCCCGACTCGTAGCCGATGCCCTGGGTGCTCGAGTAGCCGGCGACGATGGAGCCGGTGTCCGGGTCGAGGGTGACGGCGTTGATGTTGTAGTTGGAGACGCCGGTGAAGACGGTCTGGTTGCCGAGCTCGTCGATGACGTAGACGTAGTCCTGCCCGCTGATCACCGTCGAGATCACCGCCTCGCCGGTGTCGGCGAAGACGATGTCGGCGGCGCCGGTGGGGGCGGAACCCGCCAGGGTGGCGGCGTCGGGGTGGACGGCGGTCGTCGCCGGCCGGCAGTCCACACCCCCGTAGCGGCTCGGGTCGCCGTCGTCGCAGTCGGTGCCGCCGTAGTCGATGGCGTCGTCGCCGTCGCCGTCGGCATCGTAGTCGCTGGCCCCGTCGCAGTCCGCGTCCACGCCGTCGTACCAGGTCTCGGCGGCCCCCGGGTTCACGGCGGAATCGGCGTCGTCGCAGTCGGTGCCGTCCGCGACGTGGCCGGAAGGCGCCTCGCAGGCGACGGCGGTCGTGCCCGCGTCGCCGTAGCCGTCGCCGTCGGCGTCGGCGTACCAGGTGGAGGCGGTGGCGGTGTCGAGGTCGGCGTCGTCGTCGTCGACGGCGCCGTCGCAGTCGTCGTCGATGCCGTTGCAGACCTCGGCGGCCTCGGGGTTCACCGCCGGGTCGGCGTCGTCGCAGTCGGCGTCGTCCGCGACGTAGCCGGAAGGCGCCTCGCAGGCGACGGCGGTCGTGCCCGCGTCGCCGTGGCCGTCGGCGTCGGCGTCGGCGTACCAGGTGGTGGTGACGCCCTCGTCGACGTCGCCGTCGCAGTCGTTGTCGATCTCGTCGCAGACCTCCTCGGCGCCGGGGTGGGCCGCCGCCGTCGTGTCGTCGCAGTCGGTGGCGTCGGCGACGTAGCCGCTCGGCCCCTCGCAGGACTGCGCGGACACCGCCGGGTCGCCGTAGCCGTCGCCGTCGGCGTCGGCGTACCAGGTGTCGCCCGCGCTGTCGTCCACCTCGCCGTTGCAGTCGTCGTCGACGCCGTTGCAGGACTCGGTGGCCCCGGGGTTCACCGCCGGGTCGGCGTCGTCGCAGTCGGCGCCGCCGGTCTCGACGCTGGTGAAGCCGTCGCCGTCGAGGTCGTCGTCGGGGGATCCGGGGTTGCAGTCGTCGTCGACGCCGTTGTAGGGCGTCTCTTCGGCGCCCGGGTTCACCGCGGCGTCGGTGTCGTCGCAGTCGTCCCCGCCCGCGGCGGCGTCGCCGTAGCCGTCGCCGTCGGCGTCCACCACGGTGGGCCCGGTGTCCTGGTCGGTGGTCGGGGCGGTGTCGGTGGTGTTCTTGGCGTCGCCGCGG
>WGAH01000255.1 GCA_015489145.1 Deltaproteobacteria bacterium | reverse complement strand
CCGCCGGCCGGGGGCGAGGGTGGAGCCGGCGAGGCGGCGAGACGCCGCTTCCGCGCGAGGGGCCGGCGCGGGCGCTCCCGAAGGACGCTGAACGACTTGACAGCTTGACGGCTGTTCAGTATTCGGGATACGAAGCGTCGGCGGCCGCCGGGGCGCGGTCCGCTCGACGCCCTCCGACCGGCCGGTCTCCTTTCCTTCTTCTTCTTCGCGCCCTTCCTCCCACCCTTCCGCCAGGAGTCCCCATGCGCGACCTCCCCCGTCGCCAGCGCGACGTCTTCGAGTTCATCGCCACGACCATCGAGCAGCGCGGCGTTCCGCCCACCTACCGCGAGATCGGCGACGCCCTCGGCATCTCCTCGACCAACGGCGTCGCCGACCACGTCAAGGCCCTCGTCAAGAAGGGCTACCTGATCAAGACCGAGAACTCCGCCCGCGGCCTGCGCATCGCTCCGCGCCACCGGCGCATCCCCGAGGTCGACGACGCGGTGGCCCGCATTCCCCTCGTCGGCAACGTCGCCGCCGGCGTCCCCATCCTCGCCGACGAGAACTACGAGCGCACGATCCGGGTCGACCGCAGCCTGGTGCCCGCCCGCGGCTCCCTGTTCGCCCTGCGCGTGCGCGGCGACTCGATGATCGAGGAAGGCATCCTCGACGGCGACACCGTGATCGTCGAGCAGCGCGACACCGCCGAGAACGGCGACATCGTGGTCGCTCTCGTCGACGGCGAGGCCACGGTCAAGTTCTTCTTCCGCGAGCGCCACCGCATCCGGCTGCAACCCGCCCACCCCACCATGGACCCGATCTACGTGGACGATACCCACGACGCGGCGATCCAGGGCAAGGTGGTGGCGGTGGTCCGCACCTACTGACGGCCCGCGCGGGCCTTCGTGGTACGACGGGGCATGGCCGCCCGCCGCCCGGGACTGTGGACCGAGGTCGCGCTGGCGCTGGCGCTGATCACGCTGGCGACCGTGCTGCTCAACGCCGGCGTGTTCTGGCTCCTCCTCGAGAAGAGCGAGGAAAGCCGCCGCACCGACCTCGCCCTCTCGCTGAGCACGGCGCTCACGGCCCAGCTCGAGGTCGAGGCCCGTTCCGACGACCCGGCCGCCGGCTACCGGCGGGTGCTCGCGGTCTACGAGGACGCCGGCCTCGACGTCGACGAGCTCTACGTCGTCGACCGCTCCATGCACACCGTCGCCAGCGTGGCCGGCGAGGGGCCGCGCACGCCCGACGCCGGCTTTCGCGCGGCCTTCTACGGCCGGGAGCAGACCGCCCGCCTCGTCGGCATGATCTTCGCCGACCGATCGGTGGAGGTGACCTCCCCCATCGCCCCCCGGGGCGACCCGGTGGCGGCCCTGCGCGTGCGCCTTCCCCTGCGCGGCCCCGACGTGCCGGGCGGGCTCACGGGCTTCGTGCTCGCCTACACGGTGTTCTCCGGCGTGGCCGTCGCCGTGTGGGGCTTCAGCCTGTTCCGGCGGCGGCTGCTCAAGCCGATCCGCACGATCCAGGCCGGCACCGAGCGCATCGCCCGGGGCGACTTCGGCCACCTCGTCCTCGTCGACGGGGCGCGCGAGCTCGAGGAGCTCTGCGGCGCCCTCAACACGATGAGCGCCTCGCTGGCCGCCTACCGCGAGCGCACCGCCGAGCAGGTCGAGCGCCTCGAACGCGCCAACGCCGAGCTGCGCCAGGCCCAGGAAGCCCTCGTGCGCTCCGAGCGGCTGGCGGGGGTGGGGCGCCTGGCCGCCGGTCTCGCCCACGAGATCGGCAACCCCCTGGCCGCGGTGCTCGGCTTCGTCGAGCTGCTGGGCCAGGGCCTCGACGATCCGGCCGTCGAGCGCGACCTCGTCGAGCGCTCCCGCCGCGAGCTCGACCGCATCCACCGCATCCTGCGCCAGCTCCTCGACTACGCTCGCCCCGGCACCGGCGAGCCCGAGGCGGTGGAACCCTGCGAGGCGATCGCGGTGGCGGTGGACACCGCCCGCCACCAGCCCGCCTTTCGCGAGGTCGAGCTCGTGGTGGACTGCCCCGACGCCCTGCCCCCGGTGCGCGTCGAGCGCGACAAGCTCCACCAGGTCCTCGTCAACCTGCTGCTCAACGCGGTGGACGCCCTCGCCGACGCCCCCGAGCGCCGCGTCGTCCTTCGCGCCGCCGAGGCGGGCGGGGCCGGGGTCGAGATCCGCTGCGAGGACACGGGCCCGGGCTTTTCCGCCGAGGCCCTCGACCGGGCCTTCGAGCCCTTCTTCACCACCAAGGACGTCGGCCACGGCACGGGGCTCGGGCTCGCCACCTGCCAGCGCGTCGTCGAGGACGCCGGGGGGAGCATCGCCCTCGGCAACCGCCCGGAGGGGGGAGCATGGGTCGCCGTGCGCCTGCCGAGGGCCTGACCGCCCTCGTCGTGTTCGTGGCCGTCGCCCTGCGGGCGGCCCAGGCGCTGTTGCGCTGGGACGAGGTGGCCCTGGCCTACGCCGCCTACGCCGAGCCGGTGGTCGACGCCCTGGCCGCCGGCGACGCCCGGGCGCTGGTGGCGAGCTGGGTGGGCCTGCACCCGCCCCTCTACTTCGCCCTGCTCGGCGCCTCGGAGCTGCTCGCGCCCCGGCCGGTGCTGTGGCTGCTGGGCTCGGCGGCGCTCTCGGCCGGGGCGGTGCTCCTCGTCGCCCGCTCCGAGGGCTGGCTGGCGGGCCTGGTGCTCGCCACCGCGCCCCTGCAGGTGCTCTACGCCGGCGAGGTCAACAACTACCCGCTGGCGGTCTTCGCGGTGGCCCTGGTGCTCGCCGCCGCCCGGGCCTCCTGGGGGCGGCTGGCGGCGGCGGCGGTGTTCGCCGGCTGGACGCACGTCCTCGCCGCCTTCGCCGGCCTCGGCGCCGTCGCCTGGCGGCTGCTCCGCCCCCGGGCGGCGGGGGAGCGCTGGCGCCTGGCGCTGGCGGTCGGCCTGGGCCTCGCCCCGGTCGGCGCCGGGGCCCTGCGGCTGGCCCGCTCCCCGGCCACCTTCGGACAACCCGCCGGCGACGTGCTCGCCTGGATCGGCATGGTCGCGCGCTCCCTCGGCCCCGAGGGGCTGTTTCTCGGCGCGATCGCCGTCCTGGGCCTCCGGGGGCGGCGCCTGGCGACCTGGCTGCCGGCGGCCCTCGCCCTGGCCGCGGCCCTGCTCCTCGGGGCGGCGGCGCCGCACCAGCGGCCCTACCTGCTCCTCCTCGGTCCGCCGGCGGCGGCCGCGGTGGGGTGGGCGGTCGGCCGGCGTCCCGGTGTGGCGCTCCTCGTCGTCGCCGCCTGCGCGGTGCGGGCGGTGCGGGTCGGCCTCGACATTCGCGAGCGCGCCGGGGTCGTCGCCGCCGACCTCCAGCGCCCCCGCGCCGTCGATGCCGCCCTGGCCGACTCGCGTCCGGGCGACACCCTCTGGCTCGTGGCGCCGGCCCTGCTCCCCGACGACGACAAGCGGGCCACCTCGCCGGTGCTGTGGCGCTTCAAGCCCTGGGAGCCCATGCCCCGGGCCTTCCCGGTGCCCTTCGAGTACCGCGACTGGCGCTACGGGCAGCCCCGGCGCTACCGCGAGCGGGTCGTCCACACGAGCACCGAGCTCGACCCGGCCGCCTTCGACCACGTCGCCGGCGCGGTCCTCGCCCGCGGCGCGGCGATTTGGGTGGTGCTCTACGAGCACGCGCCCGCCGCCGGCCTGGTCGGCCGGGTCGAGCGCGCCCTGCGCCCCTACGACTACGACCTCCGCACCTTCGCCGACAGCGGCGACCGGCTCTACCGGGTCACCGGGCTGGAGGGGCGGTGAAGGTCCTCGCGCCCTGGCAGACGGCCTGGCCGGCCGGCGCGGCGCTCCTCGTGCTGCTCGCCGCCCTGCTCGCCGCCCGGCGGCACCTGGTCCTCCCCCGGCGGGATCGCCTCGCCGCCGCCGCCCTCGTCGCCCTGGCCCTGGCGGTGCGCCTCGCCTGGGTGCCCGCCTGGTCGGCCCACCTCTACGACGGCCACGAGGCGGAGTACTGGGACCTGTTTCGCGGGCTGCGCGCGCCCACCCGGGGCGGCACGGTGCTCTACCCGGCGGTGCAGTGGTTCTGGTGGGGGCTCGGCCGCGTCCTGCCCGCCGACCCGCGCCTGCCCGTGCTCCTCGCCGCGCTGCTCGGCGTGGCCTGGGCCGGGTTTCTCGGCGCGGCGCTCGGGCTCCTCGGCGGGCAGGACGCGGCCGAGCCCCCACCAGAACCACTGCACCGCCGGGTAGAGCACCGTGCCGCCCCGGGTGGGCGCGCGCAGCCCGCGAAACCTGCCTCTTATACACATCTGACGCTGCCGACGATATG
>WGAH01000254.1 GCA_015489145.1 Deltaproteobacteria bacterium | reverse complement strand
ACCGGGCCGCCTCCACCGCCGCCCGGTCGGCGGGACCGAGAGCCTGGGCCCCGCCCACCGCCATCGCCCGGGCCGCCCGCTCGACGGCGATGCGGTCCAGCCGCCCCCGGGCCTCGTCCCGCACCGCCGCCCGGTCCTCGGGCACCGCCGCGAGGATGCGCTCGAGGAGGGCCACCGCCTCGTCCTCGTGACCGGCCCGGCGCAGGCCCACCGCCACCGCCAGCATCGTCTCGCCGTCGGGCTCCCGGCCGTCGAGGGCCGCCAGGTCGAGGTAGGTGTCGAGCTCCTCGGCGGCGGCCGCCGGGTCGCGCTCGGCCAGCAGGCGCGCGAGCCAGCGGTGGGGCTCGGGATCGCCGAGGCGCAGGGTGGTGAGGCGGCGCACCAGGCCCACCGCCCGCTCCGGGTCCTCGTCCTGCACCAGGCGGGCCAGGGCCTCCACCGCGTCGGCGTCGTCGGGCAGGCGCCCGTAGGCCCGCGCGGCCCCGGCCCGGTCCCCCATCGCCTCCCGGGCGCGGCCGAGCCCGAGCACCGCCGGCGCGAAGGTGGGATCGGCCGCCAGCACCAGCTCGTAGGCCGCCGCAGCCCGCCGCCAGTCGCCGGCGGCGGCGAGGCGCTCGGCGTGCTCGAAGTGCTCCCGGGCCGCCGGGCTCAGCACGCTCTCGAACAGCCCGCTCGCCAGGGGATCGCCCTCGGCCCGGCCCGGCGCCCCCGCCCCGAGGGCCGCCAGCAGCGGGACCAGGCGCCAGGCCCTCATCCGGGAATGCGCTCCTTGAGATCGCGCACCTTGAGCCCGAGCTGGTTGAAGCGGAGCTGCACCTTGCGGGCGCCGCCGGCATCGCCGAGCAGCACCTTCGCCATGGCGGCGAAATCCCCGCGCTCCTGGAGGTACAGGCGCGTGAAGTACTGGCGCTCCACGTCCTGGGCGACCTTGTTCAGCCCCTCGTGGGCGCGCACCCGCACCTCCACCGCCCAGCCCGAGGCGTCCTCCTCGGCGTGGGTGCCCGTGGCGAGGAGGAGGTCGCGGACGAGCTTCGGGCGCACCTGCACCACGTCGGGGCGGTCGGCGGCGGCGCCCCCGGGGCCCGGCCCGGCGTCGGCCGCCTCGGCGATGCTGAGCGTGAGCGCGTTCTCGACGGTCATCGCGAACTCGCGCAGGTTGCCCGGCCAGGGGTGGCCCCGGAGCAGGCGCATCGTGCGCTCGGGAAAGAGCAGCAGCAGCGCCCCCGAGGGGGGCGGCACGGCGCCGCTGGCGACGGCGCGCACCACCACGCCTCCCGGCGAGGGGGCGAGGCCCTGGCGGTCGAGGTACTCCCGGGCGAGCTCCCGCACCGTGGGCTGGGCGGCGGCCTGCTCCACGCAGAAGTCGAGGAGGCGCTCGATGTCCATGCGCCGCTCGCGCAGGGCCGGCAGGCGCACGGTGGCCGCCGGGTTCAGCCGCATGTAGAGGTCGGCGCGGAACTCGCCGCGGCGCACCTTCTCGGCGAGGTCCTCGTTGGTGGCGACCACGAGCTTGACGTCGACCCGGCGCTCGCGGGCGTCGCCGAGGCGCACCACCGCCCCCTCCTGGAGCACGGTGAGGAGCATGCGCTGGAGGTCCTCGCCGAGGTGGCCGATCTCGTCGAGGAACAGCGTGCCCCCGTCGGCCTCCTCGAAGGCGCCGCGGCGGTCGGCCACCGCCCCGGTGTAGGCCCCCCGCACCGAGCCGAACAGGTGGGCGGCGACGAGGTCGCGGGGCAGCGTCGAGAGGTCGACGGCGACGAAGCGCCCGCCCCGGCCGCTGTGGGCGTGCAGGAAGTGCCGGGCGATCAGCGACTTGCCCGTGCCCGTCGGGCCGGCGAGGATCACCGGCAGGCGCCCCCGGGCCAGGGTGAGCAGCCGGCGGCGGATGCGGCGCATCGCCAGGGAGCGCCCCCAGTAGATCGGCCCGTCCCGCTCGGTGCCCCGGCGGGCCTCGAGGATGCCGCCGACCTGGGCGCGCAGGGCGCGGGCGTCCAGCGCCTCGTCGTCGAGGAAGTAGGTGTATTCCTCGGCCCGGTGGCGGTCGGCGGCGCGCTCGAGCCCCTCCCCCCGGGAGGTCATCAGGACCACCGGCAGGTCCGGGCGGCTGCGGCGCAGGGCCTCGAGGATGGCGAAGCCCTGCCGGCGGCGGGCCCGGCGAAGCTCGCGCTCGGTCGGCTCCCGGTCGTCGGGCAGCCCGAGGAGGCGGTCGTCGGGGATGTCGAAGTGAATGTCGAGGAGCACCAGCTCGACGCGCCGGCGCAGGGCGCGGAGCAGGGCGCGGGCCTCGTCCCAGTCGCGGGCCGGGCCGTGCCAGGCGTGCTCGGGCATCGCCCGGCGGCACAGCTCGATGGTGCGGTCCTGGTCGTCGATGACGAGGATGTCAGCCACGGTCGCCTCCCAGGGCCCGGCGCGCGCGCGCGTCGAGGCGGCGGGTCGCCTCGGCCACCTCGGCGGCGAGGGCGGCGGCCCGCTCCAGCTCGGCGGCGTCGCCGTCGAGGTCGACCCCCCGCAGGGCCGCCAGGGCCGCGTCGATGCGCTCCACGTCGGGATCGCCCGCGAGTTCAGCCGGGCGCAGCCGCGCCCACACGGCCCAGGCGGGCTCGACCCCGCGGGGCCCCCGGCGGGTGGCGAGGAGGTCGGCGCGCAGGGCGGCGCGGCGTTCCTCGACCGTGGCGTCGGGGCCGGCGAAGCGCGCCTCGAACACGACGTACTTGCCGAGGTCGTGCCGGATGTCGGCGGCGAGATCGAGCAGGTCCTCGGCCTCCTCCTCCGAGAGCCGGGGCGCGAGGGCTTCGAGGTTCATCGCCGGCGCCCGCCGAGCAGCCGCCGCCACCAGGGCACGCGCCGAGCCGCCGGGACCGGCGAGGCCACCGGCACCAGGTCGGGGTCGACGAAGAAGCGCCAGGTGAGGCCCCGGTCGTCGGGGGTGGCGGCGGCGACCCGCACCGCCAGCGGACCCGGCTCGTCCACCCAGCCCTCGACGCGCACCGCCTCGCCGGCCGGCACCGCGCCGAGGTCGAGGGCGCCGTCGCCGTCCACCTTCACCTCGGCCGCCGCCCAGGCCTCGTCGGCCCGCAGCAGGAGCACGTAGTGGCCGTCGGCGCTCAGGGTGGCCTCGGCGGGCGGGGGCCCGGCGAGGACGGCGCCGGAGACGAGGGCGGCGAGGAGCGGCATGGGGCTCTCCAGGACGGGGAGGCGAGCTGGAGCACGTTCCGTGCCATGGCCGCAGAACCCCGTCGTCGACGGCGTTTTCGACCAAACCAGCCCGACGCGCCGCAACGTATCGTAGATCCGCCGCTACCGCACCTCGCCGCGGCGTTCCGGGACGCCGGCGGCCCCGCTCAGGCCCGCCAGTCGCGGACGAGGGCGGCGAGGTCGCCGGGAGCGGGCGGGGCCGGGCGCGGGCGCGTCGCCGACAGGCGCGCCACCGCCCGGCGCACCGCCTCGACCACCCGGGCCGGCCCCTCGACCCGGTCGGCCACGGCGGCGGAGACGTGGCCGCGGCGCACGACGTCCTGGGCCAGGGCGGCGAGGTTCCAGGCGTCGAGCCCGCCCCGGGAGAGGACGGCCTCGAGGACCTCGGCGACGTCGGCCGGTTCGAGGTGCCCCGCCTCCAGGAGCACGAGGGCCGCCTGCCACCAGGAGGACACCGGCACCACCCGCGGCCCCAGGGCCCGGAAGCGCGCCGGGGGCACGCGGCGTTCCTGGCGGATGAAGATGCGCTCCACCGCCTCGGCCGCGGGCACCGCCGCGGCGGCCCGGCGGGCGGCCTCGGCGGCCTCCGACGAGAGGCGGGCGGCCCGCAGCACGGCGTCGAGCTCCCGGCCGGCGAGGCGGCCGGCGACGATCTCGGCGTAGACGGTGTAGACGAGGGCGTCCACCTCGGCGTCGTCGCCGAACAGCACCTCCCGCGCCGCCGGGTCGAGGCCCCGCCGGTCGGCGAGGAGCGTCGGGAGCTTGTGGCCCCACTGGTCGCGCACCCCGCGCACGTCGCCCTTGCGGAGCATGCGGAGGCTGTCCTTCAGCACGAGGGCGTCGAAGCGGATGCCGTCGAGGTGGAGCTTGCGCTCGAGCACCTCGCGGAGCTGCACCGGGCTGCCCGAGAGGACGAAGACGCGGGCGTCGGGCCGCCGGCAGAGCCCGCGCAGCAGGGCGGTGGCGCCGGGGACGGCGCGCTTGGCGGTGGCGGGCTCGGTGGCGCTGCGGACCAGCCCCCGCAGGGAGTCGAAGTCCGTCTCGAGGTAGGTCTTGTCGAGGTCCCAGCGGTAGACGATCACCGGCGCCCCCGGGTCAGGGCCCGTCGAAGCGGTAGATCGTGCTGCCCGGGGCGGCGAGGCCGAGCTCGCCGGCGGCGACGCGCTCGACGGCGGCCGGGTCGTCCCGGAGGCGGCGCAGGCGGGCGCGGAGCAGGGTGTTGGCCCGCTCGACCTCGGCGACCCGGCGCAGGGTGGCGTCGAGCTCGCGGTGCAGCGCGTGGCTGCGGAACAGGCTGGACTCGCCGACCAGCAGCATCGCCGCGACGCCCACGAGGAAGAGCGCCAGGAGAGCGGGGACCAGCAGGCGCGAGCTGCGCACGGCGACACCGGGGCGAGGGCGAAGGCGCCCGGGACGGCGGGGCGACCCGGGGCTCGTGCCACCATAGCCGATCGTGCGCCATATGTCACGAATGCAGCGGTTTTTCCCCGCGGCCCGGAGCCGCCGCCCCGTCGCCGCAAAGGCGCTTGCAACGCCCGGGACCATTGACATGGCAAGAGCCCGCCGAGGTTCGTTCTCCCACGCGGAGCCGGCGCGGGCTCAGCGATCGTCCCCGCCGGCCGCGGGGCGCGCCTCGGTGGCGATGGCGAGGCGGTCGAGGCCGTGTCGCCGGGCGAGGTCCATCACCGCGACCACCCGGCCGTGCTCCACCGCCTTGTCGGCCTTGATGATCACCAGCGTGTTCGCGTCCTCGGAGGCGGCCTTCGCGAAGACGCGCTCCAGCCCTTGCCAGGTGGTGGGCTCGTCGTCCACGAGCACGCGCCCGTCGGCGGTCATCCACACCTTCACGTCGTGGCGATCCCGCAGGATGGTGCTCGACGAGGAGCGCGGCAGGTCGACCTCGATGCCCGGCGAGGTGACGAAGGTGGTCGACACCATGAAGAACAGCACGAGCTGGAAGATGATGTCGATGAGGGGCGTGACGTCCACCATCGCGGGGCTGCGGCGGGTGCCGGCGAAGCGCACCTAGCCCTCCTCGCCCGCATCGGCGGCCAGCAGGTCGATCACCTCCAGCGCCAGCTCCTCGAGCTCGAGCACCAGGGCGTCGACCCGGGCCAGCACCCAGCGGTGGGCCACCAGCGCCGGGATGCCGACGCTCAGGCCCGCCATCGTCGTGATGAGGGCCTGGCTGATGCCGCCGGCGAGGCTGCCGACGACGCCGACCCCCTGCTCCTGGATGACCTCGAAGGTCTCGATCATGCCGACGACGGTGCCGAGGAGCCCGAGCAGCGGGGCGACGCTCGCCACGGTGCCGAGCACCTCGGCGAAGCGCTCGAGGTCCGCCGCCTCGCGACGCCCGACCTCCTCGAGGCGCTCCTTGATCTCGGCCCGGCGGCGACCGCGCGCCAGCACGGCGACCTCCGCGAGCCGCGCCGCCGCCGAGCCGCCCTTGCGGCAGTGGGTCAGGGCGTCGCCCCAGCGGCGCTGCTTGAGCAGCTCCACCAGCTCCACGGCGAAGGCGTGGGGCACCACCCGGCCCCGGCGCAGGGCGACGAGGCGTTCGAGGAAGGCGGCCAGCCCCACCACGCTGGCGAGGCCGATCGGCACCATGACCGGGCCGCCGCTGGCCAGGAACTCGACGAGCTTCGTCACCTCACCTCCCGCTGGCGCCGGGCCCGGCCGGCTCCCCATCGCGAAGGCCACAGCCTATCGCGAAGCCGGCCCGCCCCACCGCCGCCCGGCGCGAACCGCCCGGCGCGAACCGGGCCGGCGCGCACCGGGCCGCCGCGATCGCCCTGTCGCGGTCGGGGCTTGCCCCCCGGGCGAGGCGTACCAGTTTTTTGACAGTGTCGTGAAATCATTGAACGGTTCCGCCCCATGCCCACCCGCGCGCCCCACCGGGAACTCCGCGTCGCGGGCGGCCGGCTCGACGGCCCGCCGCCGGCCGGGGGCGCGCCGGGCACTTCCCTCCCGGCGCCCCAAAGGCCCGGGCGAAGCGGCCTGTGTGCAGCCATGCCCGCCGCCCGCCCGCCTGTCAAGGGATCCGGCGCGCGAACCGATCCCCCGGCGAGAGACCACCCGGGCGCCGTGGGGTTCCCGGACCCGCCACGAGTTGGCACGGACCTTGCAAATGCGAGGTGCAGCGATGACCCGACCGCAAGGAGACCCGATGGCGCACGCCACCTCGTCGGCCCGCAACGCCCGACCCGGAGAAGGCAATCCCATCCTCAACCGCTACCTCAAGCGCATGGGGGAAATCCCCCTGCTGTCGCGCGAGGACGAGGTCGAGGTCGCCCGGCGGGTCGCCGACGCCGGCCCCGACGCGGACCTGGCCAAGCAGGCGCTCATCAACGCCAACCTGCGCCTGGTGGTCAGCATCGCCAAGCAGTACACCTACCGGGGCCTGCCGCTGGCCGACCTGATCCAGGAGGGCAACCTCGGCCTGATCAAGGCGGTCGAGAAGTTCGACTGGACCCGGGGCTTCAAGTTCAGCACCTACGCGAGCTGGTGGATCCGCCAGAGCATCATTCGCGCCATCGAGAGCCAGATCCGCACGATCCGCATCCCGATCTACCAGCTCGAGATCGTCAACCAGGTCCACTACACCCAGAAGGTGCTCGCCCGGGAGCTCGGCCGCGAGCCCACCCTGAACGAGGTGGCCGAGCGCCTCGAGATCGACCCCCGCAAGATCGAGGGCCTCCTGCGGCTCTCGCGGGAGCCGGTGAGCCTGGACGCGCCGGTGAGCGACGACTCCGACAGCACGGTCGGCGATTTCATCGAGAATCCCGACGCCAGCGGCCCCGGCGACGACTTCGACCTCGCCAACCTCCGCGAGGAGCTGTCCGAGGCGCTCAGCCTGCTCACCCCCCGCGAGGAGAAGGTCGTCCGCATGCGCTACGGCATCGGCGAGCCGACGCAGTACTCGCTCGAGGAGATCGGCGCGCGCTTCCACCTCACCCGCGAGCGCATCCGGCAGATCGAGCTGAAGGCCCTCCGCAAGCTGCGCCACGCCCGCCGCAGCCGCTCGCTGGAGCCCTTCGTCGACTGAGGCGCGCCTACGCGCGGCGTCGGCGGAGGAGCCCGAACGCGAGGCCCAGCAGCGGCAGCCAGGCGAGGCGCGGCGAGCCGCCGGTGGCGCAGCCGCAGCCGCCCAGCTCGTCGGTGGGGCGCAGGGTCCCCGGGGGCGGCACCGCCGCCGGACCGCCGGTGTCCACCCCCGCCGGGGGCTCGCCGGTGTCGCCGCCGGGGGTGTCCACCCCGGTGTCGTCGCCGCCGCCACCGCCGGTGTCGTCCCCTCCCCCGCCGTAGCTGCACGAGCCGTCCCCGGGCTCCAGGGCGATGCTGCACCAGTTGTCTCCGACGCCGAGGTCCTTGGTGCAGGTGCCCTCGGCGTAGCCGTCCATGCAGGCGTGCACCGTCCAGGTCTGGAGCGCGAGGTCGGAGAAGCGGTAGGTGCCGTCGGCGTCGGTGGTCGTCGTCTCGCCGGATTCCTCGAGCCAGACGAAGGCCCCCTCCAGGCGCGCGCCGTCGTAGATGTCGCCGTCGGCCACCACGCCGACCAGGTCGCCGGCGGCCTCCCCCGTCTCGTCGCCCAGCAGCGCCATGTAGTAGTCCCAGTCCCAGCCCGAACCCGGGTCGGTGTGGGTGGAGCCCGGCACCTCGTAGTGGCCGATGATGTGCGAGCGGTCGACGGGGATGCCGTTGCGCGCCGCGATGTCGGCGGCCAGGGCCGCGCTGCCCTCGTACATCGCGTCGGTGTACCAGGTGTCCGGGTCCTCGACGTAGCCCTCGTGCTCGATGCCCACGCTCACGAGGTTGTAGTCCCAGTTGCCCGCGTGCCAGGCGACGTCCTCCTCGGCCACGCACTGGGTCACGGCGCCGTCGTCCGATCGCACGACGTAGTGGGCGCTCACGTCGGCCGAGGGGTTCTGGAACCAGGAGATCGCCCCGGAATAGCTGCCCTGCACCGTGTGGATCACGATGATGTCGATGTCGGAGGGCCCCCGGCTGTAGTCGGAGTAGTTCGACGGGTCGGCCGGGACGAACTGGTCGCAGCCGGCGTAGTCGCAGGCCGGCGGCGGCGAGGGGGCCGCCCGCTCCCCCACGTCCACCGGGCGCGCGGGCAGGGACAGGCCGGTGGCCTCGTCGAAGGGCAGGCCCCGGTCGACCTGCTCGAAGATCGTCCGCGCGAACAGGTCCTGGAGGTTCGGCGCCTGCCGGCCCGAAAAGGCCCGCACCGGCCCCCACCAGTCGGCGAGCTCGGCGTCCGCGCCGACGCCCTCGCGGTCGGCGCGCCAGCGCAGCAGGGCGGCGGCGGCCCGCACCTGCTCGGCCGGGTCGGCGAGGATGCGGTCGGGGCTCTCGCCGAGGAGCGCGGCGGCGCGCTCGAGGCTCGGGCCGGGGCCCTCCTCGCGCAGGTCGAACAGGCCCCAGCCGCCCCAGGCGCTCACCACGTCGGCGCGCCAGTGGCTCGCCTCCCAGGCCAGCGAGAGCAGCAGTTCCTCGGGCACGCCGAACTCGTCGGCGGCGGCCTCGAAGGCCGCGGGCAGGTCGGCGTCGCCGGCCGGCGCCGCGATCGCCGGGCGGGCCGCGCTCGAGGCGAGGATGAACAGCAGCACGATCCCTCCATCCGCCGGGACGGCGGAGGGGATCCTATCCGCCGGGAGCGGGATCGGCGCTCAGTGCGCGTCGGCGGCGGCGTGGGCCTCGTAGGCGGCGGCGTCGAGGAGCTTGTCCACCTCGGAGGCGTCGCTCAGGCGGATGCGGAGCAGCCAGCCGGCGCCGTAGGGGTCCTTGTTGACGGTCTCGGGCGCGTCCTCGAGGGCCTCGTTGACCTCGACCACCTCGCCCGACAGCGGGGCGTAGAGGCTGCTGACCGCCTTGACGCTCTCGATCTCGCCCATCTCCTCGCCGAGGGCGAGGGTGGCGCCGACCTCGGGCAGGTCCACGTAGACCACGTCGCCGAGCTGCTCCTGGGCGTGGGCGGTGATGCCGCAGGTGGCGACGCCGTCCTCGATGCGCACCCACTCGTGGGTGTCGGTGTAGCGGAGGTCGGTGGGAACGGACATGGAAACCTCGCCGGTGAGGCGGGCGCGGAGGCCCGGGGTTGCTCAGTAGTCGCGCTTGTAGAAGGGGGGCTTGACGACGACGGCGTCGGCGACGCGGCCGCGCACGTCCACCGCCAGCCGGGTGCCCGGGCGGGCCAGCGGCCGGGGCACGTATCCGAGGGCGATGTTCTTCTCCAGCCAGGGGGACCGGGTGCCGCTGGTGACGCGGCCCACCACCTCGCCCTCGTGGAGGATCGGGTGGCCCGGGCGGGGGATGCGGCGCTCGACCACCAGGCAGGCCAGGCGCCGCTTCACCCCCTCGGCCCGCTGCCGGACCAGGGCGTCCTTGCCGATGAAGTCGGGCTTGGCGAGCTTGACCACCCAGCCGAGGCCGGCTTCCAGCGGGGTGGTCGTGTCGTCGATGTCGTTGCCGTAGAGCACCATGCGCGCCTCGAGGCGCAGGGTGTCGCGGGCGCCGAGGCCGACGGGCCGGATGTCGAAGGGCGCGCCGGCCTCGAGGATGGCGGGCCAGATCGCCGCGGCGCCGTCGGGGGGCAGGAAGACCTCGAAGCCGTCCTCGCCGGTGTAGCCGGTGCGGGCCACGATGCAGCCCTCGACCCCGGCGACGGTGGCCGGCGCGTGGTGGTAGAAGGCGACGGTGGACAGGTCGAGGTCGGTGAGCTTCTGCAGGGTGGGAACCGCGTTTCGGCCCTGGATGGCCACCTGGGCCCAGGCGTCGCCCTCGTCGGTGAAGGTCGCCCCCTCCGGGAAGGGGTTGTGCTCGGCCATCCAGGCGAAGTCCTTGTCCCGGTTGGCGGCGTTGACGCAGATCAGGACGTCGTCGGCGGCGATGCGGTAGACGATGAGGTCGTCGACGATGCCGCCGTCGGGCCGGCACATCACCGTGTACTGGGCCTGGCCGTCCACGATGTCGACGTCGTTGGTGACGAGGTGGCGCACGGCGTCGAGGGCCCGGGGGCCGCGCACCCGCACCTCGCCCATGTGCGAGACGTCGAACAGCCCCACCGAGCGGCGCACCGCCCGGTGCTCCTCGACGATGCCGGCGTACTGGACCGGCATCTCCCAGCCGCCGAAGTCGATGAGGCGGGCGCCCGCCTCGACGTGGAAGGGAAAGAAGGGCGTGCGGCGAAGTTCCATGGCGGCTCCCTTCCGGCGCGACGGCTCGCGGGGCGCCGGGGCTCCGGCTTAACGTCGCGCCGGCGCACGGGCATGGGGGGCGCCGACGGGCTATCAGCGCCGCCTCGGTGGAGGTGCCCATGTCGAACCCGCACGGCTTTTCCATTCGCATCCCCGAGACGGGCTTCGCCCCCCGGCACCTCGGCCCCTCGCCCCAGGACGTGGCCGACATGCTCCAGGTCATGGGGCTCGACGATCTCGACGCCCTCCTCGACGAGGCGGTGCCCGAGGCGATCCGCACCGACCGCCCCCTCGACCTTCCCCCCGCCCGCGACGAGCACGCGGTCCTCGCCGAGCTGCGGCGCCTCGCCGCCGCCAACCGCCCCCGCCGCAGCTTCCTCGGTCAGGGCTACCACGGCACGCGCACCCCGGCGGTGATCGTTCGGAACCTGCTGGAAAACCCGAGCTGGTACACCGCCTACACCCCCTACCAGGCCGAGATCTCCCAGGGACGCCTGGAAGCGCTGCTCGTCTTCCAGACCATGGTGGCGGAGCTGACGGGCATGGAGGTCGCCAACGCCTCGCTCCTCGACGAGGCCACCGCCGCCGCCGAGGCGATGGCGATGGCCCACCGGGTGCTGCGCGGCAAGCGCGCCCGCTTCCTCGTCTCGCCCGCCTGCCACCCGGCCACCCTCGCCGTGCTCCGCACCCGGGCCGCCCCGATGGGCATCCGCCTGGAGGAGGCCGACCCGGCGGCCTGGCTCGCCGAGCACCCCGACGCCGACGACGTGTTCGGAGCGCTGGTGCAGGTGCCCGACACCGACGGGCTGCTGGCCGACCCGACGGAGCTGGCCGAGGCGCTCCACGCCCGCAAGGCGCTCCTCGTCGTCGCCACCGACCTCCTCGCCCTGACGCTGGTGCGCGAGCCCGGCGCCCAGGGGGCCGACATCGTGGTGGGATCCACCCAGCGCTTCGGGGTGCCCCTCGGCTACGGCGGGCCCCACGCCGCCTTCCTCGCCACCCGCGCCCGCCACGTGCGGCAGGCGCCGGGGCGCATCATCGGCGTGAGCCGGGACGCCGAGGGCCGCCCGGCGCTGCGCATGGCGATCCAGACCCGCGAGCAGCACATCCGCCGCGAGCGGGCGACGAGCAACATCTGCACCGCCCAGGTGCTGCTGGCGGTGGTGGCCGCCATGTACGCCGTCTGGCACGGGCCCGACGGCCTGCGCCGCATCGCCCTGCGCCTGCGCGACCAGGCCGCCCGGCTCCAGGCCGCCGCCCGGCAGGCCGGCTGGTCGGTGGTCGAGGGGCCGCGCTTCGACACGGTGCACCTCCTCGCCCCCGCCGCCTCCCGCCGGGACGAGGCGGTGGACCGCTGCCGCGAGGCCGGCATCCTCGTGCGTCCCGCCGGCCTGCACGGGCTGGTGGTGGCCCTCGACGAGACGGCGACCGACGGCGATATCGAGGCGATCGCCCGGGCGATGGGCGCCGAGGCGGCCCCGGCCGGGGTGCGGGCCGAGCCCCTGCCCGAGGCCCTGCGGCGCACGAGCCCCTACCTGCGCGACCCGGTGTTTCGCGAGCACCGCACCGAGACGGCGATGATGCGCTACCTGCACCGCCTCGCCGCCCGGGACATCGCGCTGGACACCTCGATGATCCCGCTGGGCTCCTGCACGATGAAGCTCAACCCGGCGGTGGCGATGGCGCCGGTGACCTGGCCGGAGTTCACCGAGCTCCACCCCCATGCGCCCCCCGAGGACGCCGCCGGCACGCGCCTCCTCGTCGAGGAGCTGTCGGCGTGGCTCGCCGAGATCACCGGCTTCGACGCGATCTCGATGCAGCCCAACGCCGGCGCCCAGGGCGAGTACACCGGCCTGCTCACCATTCGGGCCTGGCACCGCAGCCGCGGCGAGCCCCAGCGCGACGTCTGCCTGATTCCCAGCTCCGCCCACGGCACCAACCCGGCCAGCGCGGTGATGGCCGGCTACCGGGTGGTCACCGTGGCCTGCGACGCCGAGGGCAACATCGACGTGGCCGACCTCGAGGCCAAGGCCGAGCGCCACGCCGACCGCCTCGGCGCGCTCATGGTCACCTACCCCTCCACCCACGGCGTCTTCGAGGCCTCGATCCGCCACATCGCCGAGGTGGTCCACGCCCGCGGCGGGCAGGTCTACTTCGACGGGGCCAACATGAACGCCCTGGTCGGCATCGCGCGCCCCGCCGAGCTCGGCGCCGACGTCTGCCACATCAACCTGCACAAGACCTTCGCCATCCCCCACGGCGGCGGCGGTCCCGGCATGGGCCCCATCGGCGTGCGCGCCCACCTCGCCCCCTTCCTGCCGGGCCACCCCGTCGTCGATTGCGGCGGCGAGCAGGCCCTGGGCACCGTGGCCCAGGCCCCCTTCGGCAGCGTCTCCATCCTGCCGATCTCGTGGGCCTACATCGCCATGCTCGGGGCCGAGGGCCTGCGCGCCGCCACCGCGACGGCCATCCTCAACGCCAACTACGTCGCCGCGCGCCTCGACCCCTACTTCCCGGTGCTCTACCGGGGCGAGCGGGGGCGGGTGGCCCACGAGTGCATCCTCGACCTGCGTCCCTTCAAGAAGGTGGGCGTCGAGGCCGAGGACGTCGCCAAGCGCCTGGTCGACTACGGCTTCCACGCGCCCACCCTCTCGTTCCCGGTACCCGGCACGCTGATGGTCGAGCCCACCGAGAGCGAGTCCAAGGCGGAGCTCGACCGCTTCTGCGACGCGATGATCGCGATTCGCGAGGAGATCCGCGCCGTCGAGGAGGGGCGCGTGCCGGTGGCCGACAGCCCCCTCAAGCGCGCCCCCCACACCCTGCGGGCGGTGACGGCCGAGGCCTGGGACCGCCCCTACGGCCGGCAGGAGGCCGCCTTCCCGGCGCCCTGGACCCGGGTGCACAAGGCCTGGCCGGCGGTGGCCCGCATCGACAACCCCTGGGGCGACCGCAACCTGGTCGCCACCCTCGGCGCCTGGGCCGCGCACCCCGATCTGCCCGGCCGCGACGACATCCCGGGGTAGGGGCGCGTCGAGGGTCCCGGCCCGGCCCTCAATCTCGCCGGCTTCCCTTCCGATCCCCGGGACATGCCGCCCCTCCGCACCTCCTCCCGGCTCCCGGCGGACCGGGTGTTCTTCCTCGGCGCCGCCGGGCTCCTCCTCGCCGTGCCCGGCGCTCCCGGGGCCCACCGCCCGGCCCTCGTCCTCGCCGGCCTCGCCCTGGCCCTCGTCGGCCTCGGCCTGTTCGCGCTGCGGGAGTACCGGGCC
>WGAH01000253.1 GCA_015489145.1 Deltaproteobacteria bacterium | reverse complement strand
GGGTAGAACCGGGGAAGGGGAGAGCCGGGAGGAAGCATGGGCCTGCTGCGGACGATCATCCTGGGACGCGACAACGGCATTCGCGCGCGCCTGCGCCGCCGGCTGCGGGGGGAGGGCGCCGCGCCCGAGCCGGCGCCGGCGCCCGCCCCGAGCGTGGGCGAGCGGGCCCTGCGCCTGAGCCCCGAGCCGCCGCGGGACGTGACGCCCCCGGAGGGCTTCGAGGTGGTCCTGCACAAGGACGCGCTGAAACCCGGGCGGGTCACCGACATCATCATCGGCGGCACCGCGATCGCCGTCGCGAACGTGGACGGCGCCTTCTACGCGGTCGACAACACCTGTCCCCACGCCGGCGGACCGCTCGGCGAGGGCACCCTCGACGGCGCGGTGCTCGTCTGCCCCATGCACGGCTGGCGCTTCGACCTCGCCACCGGGGCCTGCGAGACCGACGCCGACACCCGCGTGCGGACCTTCGAGACCCGGGTGGTGGGCGACGCGGTCTGCGTGCGCCTGTGAGCGCGGCCGGTCGGGGCGGCGGAGGGTAGGATGAAGGTCGGCGGATCGTCCGGCCCGGAGGCGCGCGGCGCGATGGACGACGAAAGGGATCTCGAAGCCGAGGACATGCTCGACCCGGAGGACGAGCCCACCGAGGTGGGGCGCATCCGGGTGGACCTGCTCGTGCACCGGCTCGGCGAGCTCGAGACGCAGCTCGCCGCCGCCCGGGGGACCATCACCGCGCTGATGAGCCGCGAGGCGGGCGGCGGGGCCAGCGACGCGGACCTGCGCCGCCTCGAGCGCGAGGTCGCCGAGCGCAACCGCGAGCTGCTCCTCGCCGAGGCGCGCCACCGCAGCTTCTTCGCCGCGAGCCCGGACGCGATCCTCGTCCTCGACGGGGAGCGCCGCGTCGTCGAGGCCAACCCGGCGGCGGGCCGCCTGTTCGATCGCCCGCCGGCGGCGCTGCGGGGCCTCGACCTCGCGGTGCTGCTGCCCCCGGCCATGGGGCGGGGGCTCGCCGGCCTGCTCGACAGCGGGCACATCGGCGAGGGCGAGAGCGAGCTGCGCCTGCGCGACGGCCGGCGGGCCCGCTTCTGGGTGGCGCGACCGGGCGCGGGGGAGGCGATCCTGGTGCTCCGGCCCGTGGGCGCCCCCATCCGGCCCCGGCGGCCCGACGGCCTGCAGCGCCTGGCCTCGAAGGTCGCCCACGAGATCAACAACCCCCTCGCCGTCATCCAGGGGCGGCTCGACCTCCTCGCCGCGCGCCCGCCGCGGGGGCCCGAGGACCTCGCCGCCCAGCTCGCGGTGCTCCAGGAGCACTGCCGGCGCATCGTGCGAACCACCCGCAACCTCCAGGCCTTCGCCTCGCCGGCCCCCTTCCGGGCCGCGTCGCACCCGGCCCGCGAGATCGTGCGGGAGGCCCTCGCCCGCTTCGGCCGCCGGGCGCAGCGGGTTCGCCTGCGGGTGCAGGTGCGCCCCGAGGACCTGGCGATCCACGGGGATCGCGCCCGCCTGGTCCACCTCCTCGTCAACCTCGTCACCCGGGCCGTCGACGCCAGCCCGGACCACGGCGAGGTGCGGCTGCTCGTCGAGGGGAGCGGCGGAGGCGACGCCGACATCCTCCTCGAGCACGAGGGAACCGGGCTCGACGCCGAGGTCCTGGAACAGCTCGGCGCCGGAGGCCTCGGCGAGAGCTGGCGGTTCGCGGCGCCCGTCGACCTCGGGCTCGCGATCTGCCAGACCTTCGCGCGGGACCACCGCGGCACCTTCACCGCCGAGAACCGCCGGGGCGGCGGCGCGCGCTACCGGGTGCTCCTCCCGCCGGCGCCCCGCTGAGTCCCACGACGAAGACCCGGCCCCCGGGGGCCGGGTCGCGCGACGGCGTCGCCCGTCGGGTGGGCGTCAGTACTTGGACAGGTCGAGGCCGGCCTCGGCGGCGAACTCGCGCAGCGACTTCTTGCGGAGGGTACGCAGGGCGCGGGTGCTGAGCTTGAGGCGGACCCAGCGCTGCTCCTCCTCGTACCAGACCCGGCGGGTCTGGAGGTTGGGGAGCTGGCGCTTCTTGGTCTTGATGTTGGAGTGCGAGACCTTGTTGGCCACGTTGGGACGCTTGCCGGTGAGAGCACAGACGCGGGCCATGGGAATCCTCCGGGGCGGGGTCGGACGCGGACGTCCGGGGCCGGTCGGGCGGGCGGCGGACGGCGCCGCGGCCCGCGGGTCGGCACCGTCTACCAC
>WGAH01000252.1 GCA_015489145.1 Deltaproteobacteria bacterium | reverse complement strand
GGCGGCCTCGTTGTCGTCCTCGTCGCACTCCTCGTGCATGCCCGCGCCGGTGCCGTCGTCGTCGGCCACCCCGACGACCGCCTGCTCCGCTCGGTCCTCGACCACGGCGGCTACCGCGTTCACGGACAGGTGGCCCTCGGCGGGGGCCGCTACCTCTGGCTGCTCGTGCGCGACGGCCTCGAGCTGCCCCCGGACCTGTGGGGCCCGGGCCTCGACCTCGACCCCCGGGCGATCTGGCCGCGCTGACCCCTCAGCGGCAGCCGAAGTCGACGGGCCAGGCGGCCTCGTTGTCGTCCTCGTCGCACTCCTCGTGCATGCCCGCGCCGGTGCCGTCGTCGTCGACCACCACCACGAGCGAATCCGCCCGCGCCTCGGCCAGCGCGATCTCGAAGACGATGGCCTCGCTCGTCATGCCCGAGGGGATGGAGCCCACCACCGTCGTCGTCGCCAGCAGCGTGCGCGCCCCGCCGTTCTCGGCGTAGAGCGAGACGGGCACCCCGGGCCTCGAGTCGGAAACACCCGTGTTCCGGATGCGGGCCTCGACCAGGACCCGGCTCTCGTCGATGCAACCACTGGCGCACACGTCCACGATCTCGGCCTCGAAGTCCACGGCGAGCGGTTCCGTCGTGGGCCGCGCCCGGTAGACGTTGTCGTACTGCCACCACGGGACGGGGGAGGCCGGAACCGTGCCGTCGGCCAGGACCTTGGTGCCGGTGAAGTCGTGGTTCGGCCATGTCGAGCCGCTCGGCATCCAGCCGTCGCCGGCGTGGCCGAAGGCCGTGATGCCGCACCAGCCGCTCCGCCAGTAGTCGTTCGAGGCGATCACCGCCTCGGACGCGCCGTCCCCGTCCACGTCGGCGATCACCGGGTACTCCCACACGGTGCCCGAGGCGTGCCCGCTGTTGGAATACAGGACCGCGCCCGTGGCCCCGTCGAAGACGTAGAAGGTGCCCTGGTCGGCGTAGAAGACCTCGGCGGCGCCGTCGCCGTCGGCGTCGAAGCCCGAGCAGGGCGCCAGGCCCGTGCTGTCGTCGATGGCAGCCGTCCACACCGGCGTCCCGTCGAGCTCGTAGAGGTTGAAGGTGTCGGTCGAGGCCCAGCCGATCTCGGCCGTGCCGTCCCCGTCGAAGTCCGCCACGCAGGGAGCGCTCGGCCGCGGGCTGCCCGCTTCCAGGCGCAGGCGCTCCGTCCCGTCCGCCTCGTAGATCGCGAACTCGCCGCCGCCCAGCATCGCCACCTCGGCCTCCGGATCGCCGTCGACGTCGAGGATGGCGGCCCAGTAGCCGTAGTCGCCCTCCAGCGGGGAGCGCCACAGCAGGTGGCCGGCGGGATCGAAGACGGCGCCCGCCAGGACGACCTCCTGGACGCCGTCCTGGTCGAGGTCGCCCGCCTCCGGCATGCGGGCGATGACGGTCTCGGACGACGCGAGGCGCGCCCGAACCCCGCCGGTGGCGCCGTCGAGAACGAGGTCGTCGGCGAGAACCTCCGGCGAGCCGTCCTCGTCGAGGTCGGCCACCGTGATCTGCGGGTAGCTCGTGGACACGTCCTCCGTGGCGGTCCACAGCACCGCGCCGGTGGCGTCGAGCGCCCGGACGCGCAGGTCGGCGTCGAACAGGACGATGTCGGTCGACCCGTCGCCGTCGACGTCGGCCAGCACCGCGCCCGCCACCGCGAAGTAGCCGTCGGCCGTCCACTTCTCGGCGCCGGTCGCGCCGTCGAGGACCACCAGCGTGCCGAGGCTGAAGTCCGTGGGCACCACCGCCGGAAAGGCGACGAAGACGACGTCGGGGGTGTCGAACTCGTCGACGGCCCCGTCGCCGTTGTCGTCGTCGAGTTCGCCCACCGCCGGCATCATCATGACGTTGCACACCCAGGGCTCCGCCGCCACGCCGGTCCACTGCCACTCGATGGCCACGTCCCACGGGTCGGTGACGACCACCTCCGGCGCGAAGCAGGTCTCGTCGACCTCCACCGCCTCGGCCCCGACATCCTCGACCTCGCAGTCCTCGTCCACGCAGTCCGCCACGCCGTCGCCGTCGGAGTCGGGGAAGTCCTCGTCCACGAGCCCGTCGCCGTCGTCGTCCTCGCCGTTGCACTCCTCCTCGACCGGCCTCGGGCCCGTGTCCGGCCGCCACCAGCCGACCGCGCTCGGCGCCCCGGTCTCGCCGCCCGAACCGGCCTCGGGGGCGGGGCGAACCAGGTCGTAGTCCGAGCACGCCGCCAGCAAGCCGAAGCCGAGCCACCCGCACCGCACGGCCACCCTCCAGGCCACCCAGGATAGCCCTTCTTCCCCGGGAATCGCAACCGCTCAGCGGCAGCCGAAGTCGGCGGGCCAGGCGGCCTCGTTGTCGTCCTCGTCGCACTCCTCGTGCATGCCCGCGCCGGTGCCGTCGTCGTCGGCCACCACCACGAGCGAATCCGCCCGCGCCTCGGCCAGCGCGATGTCGAAGACGAGGCCCGCGCTCGTCATGCCCGAGGGGATGGCCTGCGCCACCGTCGCCGTCGCCAGCAGCGTGCGCGCGCCGTCGGTCTCGGCGTAGAGCGAGACGGGCACTCCGGGATCCGAGTCGATGCCGCCGACGTTTCGGACGCGCGCCTCGACCTGGACGACGCTGTCCTCGGCGCACCCGCTGGCGCAAACCCCCACGATCTCGGCCTGGAGGTCGATGCCGAGGGCCGCCACCCGGGGCCGGGCGCGGTACACGCCGTCGAGTTGCCACCACGGCTCCGGCAGGACCGGGACCGCACCGTCGGGCCGGGCGTTGGTGACGGCGAAGTCGTGGATGGGCCAGGTCGCGGCCCGACCCTGCCAGCCACCCTGCGCGTGGCCGAAGACCGTGATCCCGCACCAGCCGCTCTGCCAGATATCGTTCGAAGCGATCACCGCCTCGACGGAGCCGTCGGCGTCCACGTCGGCGATCACCGGGTACTCCCACTGGGTGAACGAGGCGTGGCCATCGTTGGCGTAACGGACCGTCCCCGTGGCCCCGTCGAAGATGGTGAAGGCGCCCTGGTCGGCGTAGAAGACCTCGTAGGCGCCGTCCCCGTCCACGTCGTAGCCCGAGCAGGCCGCGTACCCGGTGTCGTCGTCGATGGGAGCGGTCCAGAGGGGCGTGCCGTCGAGTTCGTAGAGGTTGAAGATGCCGCTCGCCGACCAGCCGATCTCGGCCGTCCCGTCGCCGTCGAAGTCGGCCACGCACGGAGGTCCCGGGAAGCTCGCGCCGGCCTCCACCCGCAGGCGTTCCGTCCCGTCCGCTTCGAAGATGGCCAGCTCGCCCGCGGCCACCATCGCCACCTCCGCCTCGGGATCGCCGTCCACGTCGAGGATCGCCGCCCAGGCGGCGTAGCCGGACGCCAGCGAGGCCTGCCACAACAGGTCGCCGTCGGCGTCGAACACGCTGCCCCCCAGCACGATCTCCTGCTCGCCGTCCTGGTCGAGGTCCGCCACCGCCGGCATCCGAAAGGACGGTGCCGAGGACACGTCCAGCCGCGCCCGGACCGCGCCCGTCGCCCCGTCGAGCACCAGATCGTCGGCGATGACCTCCGGCGAGCCGTCCCCGTCGAGATCGGCCACCGTCGCCTGGGGAGCGTACCCCGACGCGGCCGCCGAGGCGGTCCACAGGACCGAGCCCCTCGCGTTCACCGCCCGGGGCCGCCCGTAGATGTCGAACGCGAGGATGTCCGTCGCGCGGTCGCCGTCCACGTCCCCCAACGCGATGCCCGCGTAGGGGAGGTAGCCGCCGTCGACCCACTTCTCGGCTCCCGTCGCCCCGTCCAGGGCCACCAGGGTCTCGTCGATGAAGTCATTCGAGTAGAAGGCGAGGAAGACGATGTCCGGGGTGTCGAACTCGTCGATGAAGCCGTTGCCGTCGTCGTCGTCGAGGTTGCCGACCATCGGGGTCGTCCCGACCTCGCACACCCACGGCTCGTCCTCCAGGCCGGTCCACTGCCACTCGATGGCCACGTCCCAGGGGTCGGTCACCGCCACCTCCGGCGCGAGGCAGTCCTCGTCGACCTGCACCGGCTCCGCCCCGACGGGATCGGCTCCGCAGTCCTCGTCCACGCAATCCGCCACGCCATCGCCGTCGGAATCGGGGAAGCCCTCGTCCACGAGCCCGTCGCCATCGTCGTCCGCGCCGTTGCACGCCTCGACGGCGCGGACGACGATGGCGACGGGCT
>WGAH01000251.1 GCA_015489145.1 Deltaproteobacteria bacterium | reverse complement strand
GGCGAGGGCGACGCCGAGCGCCGCCGTCCCGGTGATCCCGAAACCCGGCGGAGGCCGACCGAAACGGGAGTCCCGGCCCGAGGCCGCCGCTCCCACGACGGCCGGAACCGGGGCCCGGGATGGCGCGCGAGGCGATAGGCTGCCGCATGCGAAGCCCCGAAGCCCCTGCCCGCGACGCGGCGCAGTTCGCCGCCCTCGACCTCGGCTCCAACAGCTTCCACATGGTGGTCGCCCGGCTGGTCGACGGGGCGAACCTCCAGGTGATCGACCGCATTCGCGAGCCCGTGCGCCTCGCCGCCGGCCTGGACGCCGAGGGCCGCCTCTCCGACGCGGCGATTCGCCGGGGCCTCGACGCCCTGGCCCGCATGGGCGAGCGCGTCCGCGAGCTCCCCGCCGGCGCCGTGCGGGCGGTGGGCACGAACACCCTTCGCAAGGCCCGCAACCGCGCCGACCTCATCGTCCCGGGCAGCCGGCTGCTCGGCCACCCCGTCGAGGTGATCGGCGGCTGGGAGGAAGCGCGCCTCGTGTGGCGGGGGGTGACCGGCCACCTCCCGCCGGGCCCCCGGCGCCTCGTCGTCGACCTCGGCGGCGGCAGCACCGAGCTGGCGGCCGGAGAGGGCGCCGACCCGGCCCTCCTCGAGAGCCTCTACATGGGCTGCGTGAGCTGGTCGCGGCGCTACTTCGACGCGGCGGCGATGGCGCGGGCGCGGACCCGCGAGGCGGCCTTCGCCCGGGCGGTCACGGCGGCCCGCCTGGAGCTCGGCCCCCACTACCGGCGCTTTCGCGCGCACGGCTGGGACGAGGCCTGGGGCTCCTCGGGCACGGTGCTCGCGGTGCACCGCGTGCTCCAGGCCCACGGCCGGGCCGCCGAGGGCATCACCCGCGACGACCTCGCCTGGCTGCGCCACCGCATCGTCCGGCACCCGGAGCGCCTGGCCGACGAGCCGGTGGACGCGCGGCGGCGCGCCGTCCTGCCCGGCGGCGTCGCGATCCTGTGCGCGGTCACCGACGCCCTGCGCGTCGACCGGCTGCGCGCCGCGCCCACCGCCCTCCGGGAGGGGCTTCTCGACGAGCTGATCGGCCGCCGCATCGGCGAGGACCGGCGCGACGGGGCGGTGCGCGCCTTCGCCCGGCGCTTCGGGGTGGACGACGCCCAGGCCCGGCGGGTCGGGCGCACCGCCCTGGCGCTGCTCCGGCAGGTGGCGGAGACGTGGGAGCTCGCCGAGGAGGACGACGCCCGCCTGCTCGGCTGGGCGGCCCGCCTGCACGAGGTCGGCATGGCGCTGTCCCACGCCAGCCACCACAAGCACGGCGCCTACCTGGTCCGCAACACCGACCTCGCCGGCTTTTCCACCGACGAGCAGGCCGAGCTGGCGGCCCTGGTGCTGCTGCACCGGGGACGCTTCAGCCGGGAGCGCACCCGCGAGCTCCTCGGGTGGCGCGACCCGGAGCGGGTCCTGCGCCTGGCGGTGCCCCTGCGGCTGGCGGTGCGCCTCCACCGGCCGCGCTCGGCCACCCCGCTGCCGGCCCTGCGCCTCGCCGCCGAGGACGCCACCGTCGAGCTGCGCGTGGCCGGCGACTGGCTGGCGAACCATCCCCTCGCCCGGGCCGACCTCGACGCCGAGGCCGAGCGCCTGGCCGCCGAGGGCATCCGCTTCCGCTTCGGCCCCCTCCCGGGTTGACCGCGCCCCGGCCCGACCGCAGGCCTCCGCCCCCGCCGCGGGGCGGGCGGGGACGCGGTTCGGATCGTCAGGCCTCGCCGTGGGGATCGTCGACGACGCCGGCGGCGAAGGCGCGGAGCATCCCCCGCACGGTGCGGCGCGGGGCGCGCGGGCGCCGCCGCTCCATGCCGTGGCGGAAGTGCGCCACCTTCGTCGCCCGCGCCTCGTCGAGGTCCCGGCGGGCCTCGTCCCGACCGCTTCGCGACTCGGAGGACACGGTCTTCATGCCGCAATTATAGGCGCCGCGGGCCCGCCCGACCCGACTTTCCCGAAACGGGGCGCTCAGTGGGGAATGCCGAGGACGTGCAGGCGCAGGTGCTCGCGGTCGGGGAGGTCGTCGAGCCAGCCGAGGTCGGCGTCGGGGCGGGTGTCGAGGTCGCGCACGTAGGGTTTGAGGTCGAGGAGCGGGGTGCCGTCGAGGGCGTCGAGGGGGCCGGTGTGCACGGTGGCGCCGTCGATTCGGAGGATCTCCACCACGCTGAGCCCGATGGGATTGGGCCGCGCGGGGGAGCGCGTCGCAAAGAGGCCGACGCGAAGCCCGTCCGGGGCCCACGGCGGGTGGACCACCGGCTCGGGGGGCGGGGCGCGGTCGAGGAGGTAGAGCACGTAGGCGTAGCGGAACCGCTCCAGGCCGGCGAGGCCCGGCGCCCAGGCCGGGTCGAGCTCGAGGCGGAAGTCGCCGGCCTCGCCCCGCCGGGGCTGGTGCGGGGCGCCGTCGCGGTAGGGCGTGCGAACGCGGCCGATGGGGCGCAGCTCCACGGGGACACCTCCCCCGGGGGGGTAGCCGCCGGCGGCGACCGCGACCACGGGGGGGCGGGTCAGTCGAGGGCGTCGAGGG
>WGAH01000250.1 GCA_015489145.1 Deltaproteobacteria bacterium | reverse complement strand
GACAGGCCCGGCGCCACCTGGACCCTGGAGCCGACCGCCGCGCCGAGCCCGCCGGTCGGCTCCAGGGTCCAGGTGGCGCCGGGCACGCCGACGGGGGCGCCGAGGAGCAGCGCGGTCCCGTCCGCCGCCAGCGCCGCGCCGCAGCGGGTGCCCGTCTCCGACAGCAGCACCTGCGCCTCGCCGCCCGCCGGGTCGAGGAGCCGCGCCTCGCAGGGCGAGCCGGGCACCCCCTCGGGGCCGGGGCCGCCGGCGACGAGCCGGTCCTCGCCGTTCACCGCCACCCAGGCCAGCGCCGTGCCCAGGCGGGCCTGGCCGGCCTCCGCCGCGTCCGCGCCGAGCCAGGCGCCGGCGCCGTCGGGGTCGAGGTCGTCGACGCGACCGTCGCAGTCCTCGTCCACCCCGTCCAGCGTCTCCTCGGCCTCGGGGTTCACCGCCGGGTCGAGGTCGTCGCAGTCGCCGTCCACCGAGGCGACCGCCTCGCCCGGGCAGGCCATCGTCACCTCGTCGCCCCAGCCGTCCCCGTCGAGGTCGGTCCACGCCAGCTCGGCGTCCACCGCGTCCTCGTCCACCTCGCCGTCGCAGTCCTGGTCCACCCCGTCGCAGCTCTCCCGCGCCCCCGGGTACACGCCGGGATCGCCGTCGTCGCAGTCCTCGCCGTTGTCGGCGATGGGCAGCTCGCCGGGACAGCCCTCCACCGGCTGCTCGGGGTCGCCGTAGCCGTCGCCGTCGGCGTCGAGCCAGGCGCGTCCCTCCACCAGCTCCACGTCGTCGACCAGGCCGTTGCAGTCGTCGTCGGCGCCGTCGCACAGCTCCTCGGCCTCCGGGTTCACCGCCGGGTCGTCGTCGTCGCAGTCCCCCTCCGCCGGGCTCCACCCGTCGCCGTCCGCGTCGCGCAGCGCCGCCGCGCGCTCCTCGTGGAGCGAGGCGTTGACCAGGCAGCCGCCCACCAGCAGCAGCGTCCATGCCAGCATCGTCTCCTTCCCCGCGCCGGCCCCTCGCGCCCGCGCGTTTCGGGCAAACGGAGCTTCGTTCGTGGAACTTGAGGGGTGGGGGGGAGCACCGGTCTCCGGCGGGCAGTCCTTCCGCTCGACGCGGCCGGGTTGGAGGAGGCGGGCCGGCTCCGCTTGAGGCATCATGGCGGCGCAGGAGGAAGCGATGATGGACGGCAGGTGGATCGATGAGCTCCTCGGGGCGGCGAAGCCGCGCGCGGGGTGGGGGCCCGGAATCCTGGTCGCGCTGGGGCTGGCGGTCGCCGGCTGCGCGCCGGTGGTGGCGACCACCGACGAGGCGACCCCGGTGGCCGACACCGGCGGGGACGCCGACGCGGATGCCGACGCCGACGCCGACACGGACACCGATTCGGACGCGGACGCCGACGCGGACACCGACGCGGACGCGGATGCCGACGCGGACGCGGATGCCGACGCGGACGCGGACGCCGACGCGGACGCCGACACGGACGCGGACACCGACACGGACGCCGATCTCACCGGGCCTTTCGAGTTCGACTTCGCCGAGACCGAGGCCTGGGACTTCGAGGACGCCTGCCTGGGCGAGGTGGCGATCTCGGTGGCGAGCGACGGCTCGCTCGTGGGCGAGGCGAACTGCACCTTCCAGGGCGACCTCGACGTGCTCGGCGAGCAGACGATGGGAATCGAGGGCTGGACCCGCGGCCGTCACGCCGAGGGCGAGCTGATCATGGAGATGCCCATGTCCGGCGACACCTTCTCGCTGTCGTGGTGGGGCTGGAACTCCGACGGCGTGGTGAGCGGCGACGGCGGGGGCGAGCGCGACCTCGAGTGGGAGGGCACCTCCCTGCACATCGTCTACAGCTTCTCCTTCGAGGCCGAGTAGGCCGCCGCCGCCTCGCCGGCCCGGCGCCCGCCCCAGGTCACGGCGCAGGCCGAGCCGCCGAAGCCCCGGCCCACCGCCTCGGTGCCGAGCATGCCCGCCACCTCGCCGGCGGCCCAGAGGCCGGGGATCGGCGCGCCCTCGGCGTCGAGCACCCGCATCGCCTCGTCGGTGCGGACCCCGGTGAAGGCCTTGGCCGCGCCGGGGTCGATGGGGAGCACCGGCAGGTCGGTCGGGTCGAGGGGCACGAGGTCGG
This sequence comes from Deltaproteobacteria bacterium, assembly GCA_015489145.1. Taxonomy (GTDB): domain Bacteria; phylum Myxococcota_A; class UBA796; order UBA796; family UBA2385; genus S143-5. Next base: position 1,661 of record WGAH01000250.1, on the reverse strand, counting down.
GGGCGGCCTTGCCCATCGGGTCGGGGCCTCCGGCCTCGGCGACCTCCTGGTAGGCGGCGAAGGTCGCCGCCAGCGCATCCGGGTCGGCGCCGATGAGCTCGGCCACCGCGTCGAGGCTGCCGAGGCGACGGGCGGCGCCGGCCTTCTCGGCCTCGGCGGCGGGAATGCTCTCGGGCTGGCCGGCGGTGACCCAGTTGTAGGCCGGCACCCCGAGGGTCGTCGTCTCCCAGGTCGCCGGGGGGAAGATCGCCCACAGGCGGTGGCCGGGCACCTCGCGGATCACGTCGAGCATCGCCAGGCTGCGCGTGCGGTCCTCGGCGACCGGGCGGCGCCCCTCGGCGTCGACGATGAGGGTGCTCGCGAGGGAGGCGGGCCACAGGGCCTCGCCCGGCGCCCGCCAGTCGCCGGTGGCGTGGACGTAGACCCCGTAGTGGCCCTCGTTGTGCGTGGCGGCGCCGGCCTGCTCGGCCAGGCCCAGGCCGCCGCCGTCGGCGACGGGGGCCGCCTCGAACAGCACCTCCGCCTCGGCCAGCTCGGGGATCTGCGCCCGCACCCGGTCGAGGTCGCGGGCGAAACCGCCGGTGGCCAGCACGGTGGCCGGCGCGCGCACGCGCAGGTCGCCGTCGGCGCAGGCGAGGTCCGCCCCGACCACCGCGCCGTCCTCGACGAGGAGTGCCGTCGCCGGGCAGCCGGTGTGGACCGCCTCGCCGGCCGCCGCGACGAGGCCCTCGCGCACGACTTCGGAGCTGAGCCAGTGCTTGCGCGGCAGGGCGCCGGTGTCGAACTCCGTGGTGACCGCGAGCACCGAGGCGCCGGTGGTGGCGACGAGCCAGTCCAGCGTGTCGGCGGATTCCTCGACGAAGGCCCGCACCGTCGGGTCGTCGGGGTCGCCGCCGCCGGTGATCTCGGACCACTCCGCCAGCAGGGTGGCGGCGTCGTCGGGGACGCCGAGCTCGGCCTGGGCCTCGGTGCCGGCGGCGAGGAAGCTGCCGGCGTAGCCGCTCGACCCGCCGGCCTCGTCCTCGCGCTCGGCGACGAAGACCTCGGCGCCGGCCTCCCGGGCGGCGATGGCGGCGGCGAGCCCGGCGGAACCGGCGCCGATGACGAGGACGTCTGCCGTCACCTCGACGGGCGCGGCGGTCTCGCCGGTGTCGGCCTTCCGGGCGCAGGCTCCGACCAGCCCCGCCGCCAGCAGCGCGAGGCGGCGCGGCATCACGGGGCCCGCTCGATGGTGACGTGGAGGACGCGGTCGCCGGGCAGGATCGATCGCAGGGCCCCCATGCCCCGGGTCACCTGGCCGAAGACCGTGTAGGTCCCGTCGAGGTGGGGTTGCGGCGACAGGGTGACGAAGAACTGGCTGCCGCCCGTGTCGGGACCGCCGAGCGCCATGCCGACGGTGCCCGTCTCGTAGCGCAGGGGGCCCGGCTCGTCGGGGATCGTCCAGCCCGGCCCGCCGGTGCCGTCGCCCCGCGGGTCGCCGCCCTGCACGACGAAGTCCGGCACGACCCGGTGGAAGCGCGTGCCGTCGTAGAAGCCGGACTCGGCGAGGCGGGCGAAGTTCCAGACCGTGATCGGCGCCTCCTCGGGGTAGAGGTCGACGATCACCTCGCCGGCGGTGGTGAGCAGCCGGGCCGAGCGCACGCGGGCGAGGGCGTCGAGGT
>WGAH01000249.1 GCA_015489145.1 Deltaproteobacteria bacterium | reverse complement strand
TCCTCGACGCCGTGCTGCCCGCCGCCGGGGGCCGACCCGTCTTCGGCAAGCTGTCGCCCGACCTGCCCCCGCCCGCCCTCGAAAGCGCCGTCGAGCGGGCGGTTCGCGCCGGCGCCGCCGCCATCGTCGCCACGAACACCACCCGCGAGCGTCCGGGCACCACCGGGCGGCTCGGCGAGGCGGGCGGGCTGAGCGGCGCCGCCCTGTGGCCCCTCGCCCGCGAACGCATCGCGCGGGTGATCGCCGCCGCCGACGGCCGGGTGCCCGTGATCGGCACCGGCGGCGTCGACGCGCCGGGCCGGGCGCGCGAGCTCCTCGGCCTGGGCTGCCGCGCCGTGCAGCTCCTCACCGGCCTCGTCTTCGAGGGCCCCGGCCTGGTGGCGCGCATCCACCGGGCGCTGGAACGGTGAGCCGCGGGCTCAGGTCCCGGTGCAGGTGTAGGTGAGCTCGACCTCGTCGGTGTCGGTGGCGCCCATGCAGTCCGTCACCGTGAGCTGGACCCGCACCGTCGCGGTGGTGTCGGAGCCGTAGGTCGCCGGGACGCCGGAGAGGGTGACGGTGGGCGTCCAGGTGTCCTCGTCGGTGATGCTGGCGTAGCTGCCCGGGTCGTAGCTGATCGACCAGGTCGGGTCGCTCAGGTCGTCGCCGTCGGCGTCGGTGGAACCGCTCCCGTCGAGCTCGAAGTCGTAGTCCGAGCAGTCGGGACAGTCGTAGGAAGCCCCGTAGCTGATCGGCGTGCAGGAGGCGTCCTCGGAGTAGGACTGGTCGGAACCGGCGTCCGCCGTCGGGTCGGTGTTGTAGGGGCGCTCGCTGATCGTGACCGAGACGCTGGAGGGCGGCGAGTACTCGTAGCCGTTGTAGACGGTGAGGGTGAACACGTAGATGCCGGCCACGTCGGGCACGAAGGTGGGGTTCACATCCGTGGGCGTCTCGATGTCGGCCGTGGTGAGCGCCGAGCTGGCCGGGGCGCTCGTCAGCTCCCACTCGTAGGTGAGCGACAGGCCCTCCGGGTCGGAGGAGCCCGAGCCGTCGAGGTAGAGGGTGTCGCAGGTGAACAGGGAGCTGCGCGGGTCGTAGGAGGCCGAGGCCACCGGCCAGCAGAACTGGTTCTGGCTGCCCGGCGAGCCGAAGTCGGTGGCCGTGTCCCAGCGCCTCGACGCCCGACACCAGTTCGCCCCGTCGTCGTTGAGGGCCGCTCCGTAGTAGGTGGGATCGAGGTTCATGGAGGCGCCGGCCTCGTCGGGGAAGGTGTCGCCGTCGTCCCAGGCGACCTCGTCCACGATCACGCCGTCGGCATCGAGGATGATGTCGTCGACCTCGTTGGACAGGGACACGTCCTCGTAGACGTAGTCGACCTCGACCCCGCCGTTGGTGAGCACGTCGTCGTTGGCGCCGAAGACGAAGTACTCGCCCGGGTCGAGCAGGAGGAGCTCGTCGCTGGTGACCTGGTGCCAGTCGCCGTCCGAGGAGGACGAGATCACGATGCCGTTGAGGACCAGGGTGTCGGCCGAGTCGTTGTAGATCTCGAACCACTCCCCGTCCGGGTCGGACACCACGCCGGGGTTGTTCATGATCTCGGTGATGTAGAAGGCGCCCTCGGTCCAGTTCCCCTCGTCGACCAGGCCGTCGCAATCGTTGTCGACGAGGTCGCCGTCCACCTCCTCGGCCCCGGGGTTGACGCTGGCGTCCTCGTCGTCGCAGTCGGCGGCGGTCTCGTCGCTGCCGCACTCGGTGTAGCCATCGCCGTCGGCGTCGAAGCCCTCGTCGATCTCGCCGTCGCCGTCGTTGTCGACGCCGTCGCACTCCTCGGTGCCCCGGCAGTCCGGCACCCCGTCGCCGTCGGCGTCGGGGAAGTCCTCGTCGATCTCGCCGTCGCCGTCGTTGTCGATGCCGTCGCACTCCTCCTTGTCCACGCAGTCCGCCGTGCCGTCCGCGTCGGTGTCGGCGAAGCCCTCGTCGACCACGCCGTTGCAGTTGTCGTCCACCCCGTTGCAGTCCTCGTCGCGGGTCGGGTAGACGTCGGCGTTGGCGTCGTCGCAGTCGCCGTCGGTCGTCGTCCACCCGTCGCCGTCCCCGTCGGCCGGCGGCGTGTAGGTGTCGAGCCCGCCCGCGGAGTCACCGGAGGTCGTGTTGCCCTTGTCGTCGCACGCGCCGAGGGCCGCGAGCACCAGGAGGGGGGCCAGCCGCAGGATGGGGTGCCGAATCATGCTCGGTTCTCCGATGGGTGGGCAGGGTAGGGG
>WGAH01000248.1 GCA_015489145.1 Deltaproteobacteria bacterium | reverse complement strand
GGCGGCACCAGCCTGCGCGCCCTCGAGCTCCTCACCCGGGTCGAGCGCGAGCTGCGCGTCTCGGTCTCTCCGGGCCTGCTGTTCGAGGCGCCCACCCCCCGGCGCTTCGCCGCCGCCCTCGCGGCGGGCCGCCCGGCGCCGAGCGCCGGCGACCTCGACCGCCACGGCGCGGTGCTCCTCCGGGACGGGGTCGGCGCGCCGGTCTTCGTCACCGGCCTCGCCTACATGGTGCGCCCCCTCGCGCTCGCCGCCGCCAGCCGGCGCCCCTTCGTCGGCCTGCCCCTGCCCACCGAGACCGGCCCGGGCATGGCCGCCGCCAGCGTCGAGGCCATGGCCGCGGCCCTCGCCCCGCGCGTCGCCGCCCTCCAGCCCGAGGGGGCGGTGGCGCTGCTCGGCTACTCCATCGGCGGCCACGTCGCCTGGGAGGTGGGCCGCGCGCTGATCTCGGCGGGGCGGGCCGTCGAGAAGCTCGTGCTCATCGACGCCTACGCCCCCGACAGCTTCCGCCGCGCCCCGGAGTGGCGCCGCGGCATCGACATCCTCGCCAGCCTGCGCGAGGCCGGGACCCCCGCCGCCGTGCGCCGGGTGCGCCGGTCCCTGCGCCGCCGCGCCCGCTGGGCCCGCATGCGGCTCGCCGCCCGCCTCGGCCTCGACCTCGAGCCCGAGAGCACCACCGCCGGCACCGACCGCCGCCGGGCCGAGGCCCTGTTCGACGCCCACCTCCTCCGCGCCCTCGACGCGCTCGCGACCTGGCGCCCCGCCCCCCTCGATGCCCCGGTGGTGCTCGTGCGGGCCAGCCGCCCCATGGTGGGCTTCGAGGTGCTCGACCCCTCGGGCGGCTGGACCTCCCTCGCCGGGAGCTTTCGCCGCGTGGACCTCGACTGCGACCACCTCGCCATCTTCGCCGAGCCCAACCTCGCCGCCCTCGCCGCCGCCGTCGACGCGGCGCTGGTCGGCGGGTCGGATTGAGACCGTTTGGATTCCCGTGGCGGCCGGGTCGGGGCACGACTATATTCCCGCCTCTCCGAGATGCACCGCGTGTTCCGCACACGTCTTCAGCCAGGGCACGGACTGGAGGTCGAATGCTGCGCCGCATCGTCGTTCCGCTCCTGTTCTTCGCGTTCCTCCTGTGCGGGGCGGGGCCACCGCCCGAGGGCACGAGCGTCGACTTCGCGACGGGGGTGGGCAACTACCACGCCTGCAGCGGGGGGCTGTACAGGAGGTATGGCCACAACATGGTCGAGCCGATGGTGTACGGGGCGGTCCACCATCGCCAGCCCAATGGCGTGACCTACTCGGGCCAGGTCACGGCGGGCGAGAGCATCGTGGCGTCCCAGCGCCTCCTCTGGCAGGATGATGACGAGGAAAGAGAGGACTTGGTGGCAGGGGCCCCCGACCCCCACTATTACGTCGGCGAGGCCTTCCCACTGCTCGGTCTCAGCTTGACCGGCGGCTGGCACAAGCGCTGGTTCGGGGTCGAGGGCGGTCCCGGGTTCGTCTACGCGATGGACATGGTCCAGCCGGTGCTCACCCTATCGGCATGGGGTGGGGACTTCCAACGAGTCTACGGTTGGGAACGTCTCTATGCCGGTCCCATGAGCGGCTACTTCGGCCACAACGTGGCCGGCGGCGTGGGCTTGCGGTGGGGACGGTGGCGGTCGGAGTTCGGGGTCGCCGGCGTCTTATCAGGCGTGACCGGGACGATGTACCTGACGCTGAACCCAAGCTGGGAAGTGGGCGTTACGGGGCAGGTGCACCCGCTTGAGGTGATCGACAACCTCTGGCTGTACCACTCCGACTGGTGGCCCGCCATGCCCGCGATGCGCACCACGTTGTCGCTGCGCTGGCACCCCGGGCGCTGAGCGGCTGAAGGGAGGACGCTCGGCGTCCTCCCGCGTCATCGCCCCGGTCTGAGCAGGCCGCCCCACCGCCGGCCCGGCCCGACGTGCGATGATCGCGGCCCCATGAGCCTCCTGGTCGCCGAGCGCCTCACCCGCGTCTTCCCCCAGCCCCGCGGCGCCCCGCTGCGGGCGGTGGACGGCGTGTCCTTCTCGGTGGCGGCCGGCGAGATCGTCGGGCTGCTCGGCCCCAACGGCGCCGGCAAGACCACGACGATCCGCATGCTGGCCGGGCTGCTGCGCCCCACCGAGGGGCGCGCCCTCATCGACGGCATCGACGTGCAGCGCCACCCGCGCCGGGCCCGCCGCCGCCTCGGCTACCTGTCCACCACCTCGGGCCTGCCGCCGCGCCTCACCGTGCGCGAGGTGCTCGAGACCTTCGCCGCCATCCAGGGGGCGCCGCGCGAGGCCGCCGACCGGGCCATCGCCGAGTTCCGCCTCGGCGACTTCGCCGACCGCCTCGTCGGCCAGCTCTCGACGGGGATGCTCCAGCGGGCGCGCATCGCCTGCGCCGCCGTCCACGAGCCTCCCGTGCTGATCCTGGACGAGCCCACCGCCGGGCTGGACGTGCTGAGCGCCCACGAGCTCATGCAGCACGTCCGCGACGCCCGCGCCGCCGGCCGCGCCGTGCTGTTCAGCACCCACGTCCTGGCCGAGGCCGACGAGGTCTGCGACCGCATCGCCATCATCGCCGGCGGGCGCCTGCGGGCGGCGGGCACCCCGGCCGAGCTGAAGGCGCTCGCCGGCGAGGACGACCTCACCCGCGCCTTCCTCGCCCTCGTGGGGACGGGCTGATGCGGGCCTTCGCCGCCGTGCTCCGCCTCGAAGCGCTGCGGCTCCTTCGCACGCGCGAGACCTGGAGCTTCTTCCTGGTGCCGGCGATGGTGGCGGTGCCGCTCACGCTGCTCGTGGCGACCATGGTGGCCTCGATGCTCCGCGGGCACGCCGTGGTGGCCCTGTCCGCCGACACCCCGGAGGACCTGCTGCCGGCGCTGGTGGACGCCCTCGCCGACGCCGACCTCGACGCGGTGGTGGCGGCCGACCCGGCGGCGGCCCGGGAGGCGGGGGAGGCCGACGCCGCCGTGCTGGCCTGGGAGCCCGGCGAGGGCATCGCCGCCGCCCGCGACTTCGCCGAGACGGCGGCGCCCTGGCGGTGGCGGGCGGTGGCGGTCGGCCCCGAGGAAATCCGGGGCGCGGTGGAGCAGGCGCTGCGGGTCGCCGGAAACGCGCCCCTGGAGCACTGGATCGCGGTGGAAGGGGCCGATCCCGAGGCGGTGCTGCGCCCGGCGCGCGTCGCGTCCCTCGGCATCCCGGCGGAAGGCGGCCACCTGCGGCCGGCCTTCGTGATGGCCTACGCCCTGTTCGTGCTCGGGGCGACGGCCTACTTCCTGCTCACCTTCAGCATCGTCGCCGACCGCGCCGACGGGACGGCCGAGGCCCTGGCCGCCACCCCGCTGCGGCGCCTCGCCTGGCTCGTGGCCCGCATCCTCGTGCTGGAGCTGCTGGAGCTGGCCGGCGCCGTCGTCGTCGTCGGCTGGGCCCTCGTGCTGGTCGGCGTCGCGCCGCCCGCCGCCGCCTCCCTGGGCTGGCTGGCGCGCCTGGCGAGCGCCCTGTTCGTCGTGCAGGTGCCCTACGCGGCGATCGGGCTGGCCGCGCCCTCGGTCAAGACCGCCTACAACCTCGGCTCGCTGCCGGCGCTGGCGACCCTCGCCCTGCTGCCGGCCTCCCGCTCCCCGCTGCCCCCGTGGGTGCCGGTGGCCGGCGCGCTGCACGCCGGCGGCGTCGGCCCGACGCTGGTGGCCGTGGCGGTGGACCTCGCGGTGGGGCTCGCCGCCCTGGTCCTCGTCGACCGCCTCGTCAGCCCCCACACCGTCGCCGGCATCGCCGGCAAGGCGGAGTGATGCGCGACCTGGTGGTGCTCCTCGTCGCCGAGCTGCGGGCCCTGCGCCGGGAGCCGGGCCTGTGGAGCCTGCTGCTGGTGGCGCTCGGCGCCGGTTACGCCCTGGCCTTCGCCGACCGCCTCACCCCGGACCTCGACGCCCTCGCCACCGAGCAGCCCGTCGACCCGGACCCCTCCGAGGCCGGGCCGCTGGCCTGCCGGGAGGCCGCCCGGGCCTCGGTGCGGGTGGAGGGGGCGCTTCCCGCCTGGGCGCGGCGCGGCCGCGACGGCTTCGGCGCCCTGGAGGCGCGGGGCGAGGCCGCCGTGCTCGTGCGGGCGTGGCCGGCCGGGGACGGCGCGGCGGGCCACGCGGAGGGGGCGGCCGCCGGAAACCTCGACGACACCCCGCTCATCGAGGTGCTCCCCCTCCGGGAGCACGCCCCGGTGCGGGCCGTCGCCGACTGCCTGCGCCGCCGCCTTCGCGCCGAGCGGGGCCGCCGCCTCGACGACCTCGGCATCACCGAGCGCCCCGACCGCGTCGTCGCCCTGGCCTGGACCGCCGACCCCGAGCCGCCGCCGCTGCCCCCGGCCGGCCTCGGGCTCCTCGGCCTGCTCGCGGTGGCGGCGATCACCTGGTCCACCGACGTGCTGCCGCGCCACCGCCGCACCGGCTGGCTCGAGAGCCTCTCCGTCACCGGCCTGTCGCGCCTCGTGCTCGCGGCGACCGAGGTGGCCGGCGGCTGGCTCTACGGCCTGGCGGTGGCGGCGGTGGCCGTCGCCGGCCACGCGGCGGGCATGGCGCGGGGGGGCAGCACGCCGCTCCCCGCCGGCTTCGCCCTGCCCACCGTGCTCCTCGCCCTGGCGCTCGCGGCCTGGGCGGTTCGCCTCCACGCCCGCTCCCGCGACGTGCGCGCCGCCGCCGCCGTCGCCGCGCTGTCCACCCTGGTCCTCGGCGCCGTCGCCGGCCTCGCCGTCCTGCTCGCCCACCAGGGCCACCCCACCTGGGCCGCCGCGATCCCCATCGGCGGGCTGGCCGCCGGCATCCTCGGCGAGCTGCCCGGCCGCACCCTCATCCTGGGCGAGCTGAGCGCGCTCGCCGCCACCGCCCTGCTCCTCGCCTCGGTGACCCGCGTCCTCGCCGCCGACGACCTCGGCGCCACGCCGCTGGGCGCCGCCGCCGCCCGCCGGGCCCGCGGCGACTGGCTGCCCGAGGCGCTGCTGCTCAGCCTGCTCGCCTTCGCCGGCCCGATGGCGCTCGGCGGGGTCTTCCGCCAGCCCTCCGCCGCCGTCCCCGTCCACGTCGCCGGGCAGGTCCTGTTCATGGCCCTCCCGGCGCTGGTGCTGCCCCGCCTCCTCGCCCTGCCCCGCGCCGAGGTGGTCCCGCTGGGCCTCCCGCCGGCCCGGGCCTGGCTCGCCGCCCCCGCCGTCGCCGCCGGCGCCTTCGCCTGGGGCAGCCTCGCCCAGCGCTGGATCCCCCTCGGCGCCGGCATCGACCCCGAAGCCCTCGGCGACTACGAGGCGATCATGCGCGCCCTCTGGGGAGGCGGGGGGCTGCTCGCGGTGGCCGTGATCCCCGGCGTCTGCGAGGAGCTGCTCTTCCGGGGCGCGGTGCTCGGGCTGCTCCGGCGGCGGGTCGGCCGCTGGACGCCGGCGGCGGCGCTGCTCGGCCAGGCGCTGCTGTTCGGGGCGATCCACGTCCTCGCCTTCAAGCTCGCGCCCACCGCCGGCACGGGCCTGCTCCTCGGGCTGCTCGCCTGGCGCTCCGGCTCGCTGCTCCCGGGCATGCTCGCCCACGCCCTGCTCAACGGCGGCGTCATGAGCCTGCACGCCCGCGACCCGGAACTGGCGGCCCGCCTCGTGGACGGGCTACCTGCCCCCGCCGGCCTCGCGCTCCTCGCGCTGGGCGTGGCCGCCGCCTGGGCCGCCGGCCCGCACCCCCTTCGGAGTCCCCCCGCATGAGCCGCCAGGCCGACCTGTTCGCCCCGCCCTCGGAACCGGAGCCCGCGCCGGCGCGCCGCCCCCGCCGCGCACCACCCACCGGCTGCGGGTCGGCGA
>WGAH01000247.1 GCA_015489145.1 Deltaproteobacteria bacterium | reverse complement strand
GAGGTCGAGGCGATGCTGCACGCCCTCGCCGCCCCGGAGCCGCCCCCCAGCCGCGCCCGCGCGGCCCTCTGGCTGTTCTCCGAGGCCGAGGCCCCGCCGGACGACGCCGCCCTGGTGGCCCGCGCCCTGGCCCTCGCCTCCGTGCCCGACCTGCCCGCCGAGGTGGTCCGGCCGATCCTCGAGGCCGCCGACGGCCTCGTCGCCCGGGCGCTCGACGCCTGAGCCCTACCGCCCGGCGGCCTGTTCGCCCCGCGGGCGGGCCGGCTGCGGGCTGCGGCCGAGGCGCTTCATCACCTCGGCGGCCTCGACGACGATGAAGCGGATCGGGCTCTTCGCGGTCTGGGAGACGGCGACGAGGTTGTCGACGTCCTCCTCGCGGGCGGTGAGGCAGGCGATGCTCGCGAAGGGGCGGCCGTTGTCCTTCTTCTCGGTGAAGCCCGGGTGGAACCAGGTGACGTTGGCGTAGTCGCCGAGGCCCGGCAGCACCTGCTGGCCGCGCCGGCGGGTCTCGCTGGCCTTCTTCTCGGCGTCGCTGATGCGGCGGTCGTGGTTGGTGTCGCGGTGGGCGGGTACGGTTCCGAGCTGCCACCAGCTCGGCTTGCGCGCGGCCCCCCACTCGGTCGGGTCGCTCTCGACGCCGAGCGACTTGCGCCCGTGGTAGCGCCCCCGCGGCTTGAGCTCGTAGCTCTGCCCGTCGTGGGTGGGCCGGATGCTGCCCACGTCGCCGCCGCCCCGGCCGTCGGCGTTGGGCGAGAGCCGAGAGGCGGCCTGGTAGGCGTGGGTGGCGCCGGCGAAGGTGCTCACCCCGCGGCCCTGGTCGTCCTCGTAGAGCAGCACGTAGGTGTCGTCGTAGCTGTTGATCTGCCGGAACTCGTGGGAGGCGCCCGCGAATTCCATCACGCCGCGAATGCCGATGAGCAGCGGCTCGCCCTTCTTGGGGGCGTGGCCGAAGAGGCTGGCGATGTGGGCGTAGTGGTCGAACTGCTGCTCGATGGAGGCGCCGGCGGGGGGCCACAGGGCGCTGGTGTCGACCTCGCCCGGGTCCTTGCGGTCGTAGTAGCTCGTCAGCAGCTTGAGCGTGCGCCCGCCGACGATCCCGTCCACGCCGCCGGCGTTCTCGCGGCGGAAGAAGTTCTGCTGGAACTCGGCGATGCGCTGCACGACCTCGGCGTCGTAGGCGGTCTTGGGCGGCAGGTGGAAGGCCGCGACGATGCGCGGCAGCTCGGCGAGGTGGGCCTTGTTGTTGCGGTCGATGGCCTTCTGCACCTGGCTCCGGCTGAGGATGCCGTAGTTCTGCGCCTGGAACAGCTTTTCCATGCGGTCGGCGTTGCTGGCGCCGGCGCCGCCGCGCCCGCCGGCTCCCGCCCCGGCGTCGTCCCGCCCGGATTGCTGCTGCTTCGCGTGCTTGTAGGACCAGCCCACGGCTTCCTCCCCGGAGGCGGCGGGTGCCGGCGCCGCCGGGTGCAGGATAGCCCGACCGCGGGTCGGAAGAAGGCGGGTGTCATCGGCCTGTCAGCCGAGAGGGGGGGGCGTTCAGCCGGCGTCGAGCGCCGCCACCACCGCGAGCAGCCCGCCCTCGTCGTAGAAGTCCACGAGCACCTGGTTGGGCGGTCGGCCGAGGGCCTCGGTGCAGGCCGCCACCCGCGCGGCGAGCACGTCGGGGTCGTTGGCGAGGGCCGCGTCGTCCTCGTCGGCCACCGGCGCGGTGAGGAAGTGGTTGATCCCGAACAGGTCGTTGTCCGGCTCGCCCCGGTCGGGCGCGCAGGCCTCCGGCGCCAGCAGCTCGTCCACCGACTCGAAGTGGTAGGGCGTCTCCACCCACCAGGACCACTGGTCGAGGTAGCCGGCGACGCTCCCGCCGTCGCTGGCGAGGGGCTCGTCCGAGAACACCGCCACCTGCTCGCCGGCCGCCAGCATCTCGCCCAGGGTGGGCCAGGCCTCGCCGGGCGCCTGCCTGCGGACCCGCCACTCCAGCCCGCTCCGGACGAAGGCCCCGGCGACGACCTCGGCGGGAAGGTAGCTCTCGAAGGTGATCACGATGAAGGCGCCGGGATGGTCGGCCAGGAAGCGGTCGATCTCGGCCAGGCCGTCGACGAGGGGCTGGCTGCCCAGCTCGCAGTAGCCGTGGCAGAGGGCCGGCTCGCCGTCCTCGTCCTCGTGCAGGTCGAGGTTGAGGGCGCGAATGCCGTCGGCGAGCTGCCGGGGCACCGCGTGGTGCTGGTTGGGGATCCACCAGTCGCGCTCGGCGCTGGACATGCTGTTGTGGGTGCCGGCGAAGGTCACCTCGTCCAGCGGCCGGTCGCACAGCGCAGCCGAGCCGTTGCAGCGGTCCACCGCCGGGTCCTCGGCGGCGCACCCGGCGAGGAGAGCGGCGGCCAGCGCGCCGGCCGCCCGGGCGCGCGGGTCCCTCATCGCGACTTCTGGTAGGTCCCGACCAGGGTGGCCCGGGCGAGGACGTGGCCCTCCATCGCCTCCTCGAGCCGCGCCTTCGTCGGCTCGCCGAGGTCGCCGAGCACCGTGTCGAGGGCGTAGAGCTCGTGGAAGTAGCGGTGGCGGCCGATGGGCGGGCAGGGGCCGCCCCAGCCGGTGCGCCCCCAGTCGTTCTTCCCGTCGCGGGCGCCGGGCGGGGTGCCGCCGCCTTGCGGGATCCCCGTCACCGTCGGCGGGATGTCGTAGACCACCCAGTGCACCCAGGTGCGCTTGGGGTGGGCCGGGTCGGGGGCGTCGGGGTCGGCGACGACGAGGGCGAGGGACTTCGCGCCCTCGGGCACGCCGGTCCAGCTCAGCGGCGGCGAGACGTCCTCGCCCTGGCAGGTGTGGACGCGGGGGATCTCGCCGCCGTCGGCGAAGGCGGGGGAGCTGATCCGCATGGGGCCGTCTCCTGCGAGGACCGCGCCGGACAGGGCCAGCGCGGCGAGGGGAATCCGGTTCATCGCGCCTCCCGGGCTGGTGGGATCGCGGCCCCATGCTACTCCGGCTGCGCCGGGATCGGGGCCTCGGCGACGGGCCGTGCCGGCGAGGCCGGGGATGGCTACACTTTCCGGGTGTCCCCCCTCCCTCCCGCGCCGCTCCTCCTCATCCTCGCCGCCTGCGCGCCGCGCGAGCCCGACCGCCCGGTCGACGCCGACGGCGATCACTGGGTGGCGAGCCACGACTGCGACGACGCCGACCCCGACCGGCACCCGGACGCCCCGGAGCGCTGCAACGGGCTCGACGACGACTGCGACGGGCTCGTCGACGAGGACCCGGCCATCGACGCGCCGACCTGGTACGCCGACGCCGACGGGGACGGCTACGGCGCGGCGCCCTACGCCTGGACGACCTGCGCGCGCCCCTCCGGCTACGTCGACAACGCCGAGGACTGCGACGACGCCGACCCGGCGGTCTCCCCCGAGGGGGTCGAGGCCTGCAACGGGGTGGACGACGACTGCGACGGCGAGGTCGACGAGGCCGGCGCCACCGGGGCGGGCACCTGGTACGGCGACGCCGACGGGGACGGCTACGGCAACCCCGAGGTGCGCGTCGAGGGCTGCGAGGCGGAGTCCGGCTACGTCGACAACGCCGAGGACTGCGACGACACCCGCGCCGACGTGAACCCCGACGCCCCGGAGGTCTGCGACGCGTGGGACGCCGACGAGGACTGCGACGGGCTGGCCGACGACGCCGACGAGGGCGCGCTCGGCCCCTCGGAGTGGTGGCCCGACGCCGACGGGGACGGCCACGGCGACGCGACGGGGACGCCGGCGGAGGCCTGCGACCCGCCGGAGGGCTACGCCGCCGAGGCCGACGACTGCGACGACGCCGACCGGGACGTGAACCCCGAGGCGGTCGGGGTCTGCGGCGACGGCGTCGCCGTGCCAGCGTTGCGCGGCGTTGACCTGAGCGTGGAGCCCGGGGAGTTCGTGGCCGTGATGGGCCCTTCGGGCTGCGG
>WGAH01000246.1 GCA_015489145.1 Deltaproteobacteria bacterium | reverse complement strand
TGTATAAGAGACAGGCAGCGTGGTCGGGCCCCGCGGCTCCCAGCTCCCGGCCGAGGTGCTGCTCGGCACCAAGCTGCTCCTCGGCAAGGTGGTGAACATCAACCTCGGCGGCGGCACGGGCGTCCTGCCCGGCGTCGGCTCGCCGGACTACCGGGTGGTCTTCGGGGTCTCGCTCGCGCCGAGCTTCGACCCGAACGCCCGCGACAGCGACAAGGACGGCGTGGTCGACGGCTCGGATCGCTGCCCCCACGAGTCGGAGGACCTCGACGGCTACCAGGACGAGGACGGCTGCCCCGACCTCGACAACGACGTCGACAACATCCCCGACACCCAGGACCAGTGCCCGGACGACCCGGAGGACGACGACGGGTACATGGACGTGGACGGCTGCCCGGACACCGACAACGACAAGGACGGCATCCCCGACGTCTCCGACCGGTGCCCCAACGACGCCGAGACGGTCAACGACTACCAGGACGAGGACGGCTGCCCGGACGAGGCGCCCATCGACGACACCGATGGCGACGGCTACAAGGACGACGTCGACCGCTGTCCCTACGACGCCGAGGACTTCGACAACTTCCAGGACGAGGACGGCTGCCCCGAGACCGACAACGACAACGACGGCATCCCCGACACCCTCGACCAGTGCCCGATGGTGCGCGAGATCTTCAACGGCGTCGACGACGAGGACGGCTGCCCCGATGAGGGTCGCGTGGTCGTCGAGAAGCAGGCGATCAAGATCAAGGACCGCATCTACTTCGACACCGGCAAGGCGACGATCCAGCAGCGTTCCTACAGCCTGCTCGACGAGATCGCCAGCGTGATCCAGGCCCACCCCGAGCTCAAGCTGATCCGGGTCGAGGGGCACACCGACAGCGTCGGCAACGAGCTGACCAACCTCAAGCTGTCGCAGCGCCGCGCCGAGGCGGTCAAGCAGGCCCTCATCCAGCGGGGCGTCGATCCCAGCCGCCTCGACGCCGCCGGCTTCGGCGAGCAGCGGCCCATCGCCAGCAACGACACCGAGGAGGGCCGGGCCCGCAACCGGCGCGTCGAGTTCATCATCGTCGAGCGCGAGTAGGCGACGGCCCCGCCGCGGTCGCGGCGGGGTGCGACTTCCTCGCGAGGACGGCCTGGACGGGTGCTACGCTGAGCGGGCCAGGAGGTCGCCATGCCGCGCGCCGCGTTCCGTCTCGCCCCGTTGCTCGTCCTGCTCCTCGGTTGCCCGGAGCCCATCGACGAAGATACCGCCGGCCTCGCCGACGGGGGCGCGGCCGGGGACGGCGGCGCCGGGGACGGCGGCGGCGAGGACACCGCGCCCACCTGGCTGAGCGCGACGATTTCGGGCTCGGTGACCGTCGAGCTCTACACCACCGACGACGACGGGGAGCGCACCACCCTGTCCTGGGACGAGGCCACCGGCGGCAGCTACCCCTTCGGCAGCATCTACGTCGCCGCCTACTACGAGGCCGAGGACGGCACCGTGCAGTACGTCGGCGACACGGTGATCGAGGACCCGGGGACCGACGCGAATCCCTACACGATCCCCGTGCAGCTCGACGAGCCCCGCGAGGTCCACGTCTACGCGGTCCTCGACTGGTACCAGGACCGGGTCGTCGGCTCCACCGAGCCCCGGGGCATCTGGCCCGACGGCATCGAGCTGGACGACGGCACCGCCGCCGAGGACATCGACATCGCCATCCTCGCGCCGATGTACGGCGGCGGGAGCTGCGACACCGTCACCGTCTCCGGCGACGTGAAGGTGGCCGGCTACGACCAGGGCACGGTGGTGGCCATGCTCGTCGACACCGACGGCAACGGTCCCTACTACACCGGCAGCGCGGTCAGCCCGACGCCCGACGGCGACGAGGCCACGGGAGCCTACAGCCTCGAAGCCTGCGTCGGCGCCGGCACCTTCAACCTGGTGGGCTGCTGGGACCGCAACCTGAACGGCATGTACGACCCCACCGACGCCTGGGGGGTCTTCGTCTCGGAGCCCGACACCGACGGCAACCCGGTTTCGGTGGGGAGCCTCGACCTGGCCGGCTACGACGTGCAGATCCCCTTCGGCAGCGGCCCCGGGGTGGCGGTGGTGCCCTTCGTCGCCATCTCGGGCACCGTGCAGGTCGAGGACGGCACCTTCGACGACCTTCCCGCCGGCACCTCGGTGTGGGTGGCGGCCCTCAAGTACCGGCCGAACGCCGAGTTCGCCATCGACGGCAGCAGCCTGGCCTACGACGTGCAGTCCTTCGACTGGGCCGAGCTGACGGGGCAGTCGAGCGTGGACTGGCGCCTCGACGTGCCGGCGAACACCCGCGTGTACCTGTGGGCCTACGCCGACACCGACGGCGACGGCACCGTCAACGAGTCCGGCGAGCCGGTGGCCTCGGGCGGCAGCGACGACAGCGGGCGCCTCGACGCCGGCACCACGGCGTCGACCGGCAACGACCTGGAACTGGCGGTGGCCGAGGGCCGTTGAGCGCGGTTCCGCCTCCCGGTGGACGGCGGGGACCGCCGGGAACGGCGGCCCGCCGGCGCCGGGGAACAAGCCGCTGGCGCCGGCTGTTGAGCCGGGGGCCGTCTTCGTGGTAGAAAGCCGCTCCGTGTGAGCCTGGAGGCAACCGTGTACCGCACCCTCATCGCCGTGGGACTCCTCACCCTGTCGTCCGTCGCCCAGGCCGGGGCCGTGGCGTCCAGCTTCAAGAAGGAGACCCGCCGCGGCGCCAACTACTGGAACGCCCAGGCGGCCATCGACGGCAAGCTCGACACCTGCTGGATGGTGCCCGGCGAAAGCGCCAACCGCGGCGAGTGGATCGAGCTCGACGTGCCGAAGTCCACCGTCGACAAGCTCGGCATGGTCGTCGGCTGGGCCAAGGACGAGGACACCTTCAAGGACTACGCCCGGGTCAAGAAGGTGCGGGTCCAGGCCTTCCGCTACGACGAGGACAACAACCTCGTCCCCGCCGGCAGCACCGAGGCGGAGTTCAAGGACGAGATGGGCATGCAGGTGGTCGACATCGACGACCTGCAGGTCGGCGACGACATGTTCGGCGGCAAGGTCCGCATCACGATCGAGGACGTCTACCCGGGCCGCGACTTCCCGAGCCTGGCGGTGAGCGAGGTGCTGCTGGTCCTCGGCGAGTTCGACGCCGCCCCGCAGATCCGCGACGTCTCCAGCGAGGACAAGCCCCGCGAGGCCCTCGTCGACGACAACCCCAAGAGCTTCTGGGCCGGCAGCTCCGACGGCGCCCGCATCGTCTTCGAGGCGCCGGGCTTCAGCCTGTCCAAGGTCGGCCTGCTGCCGGGTCCGGCCGACTACGACCGCCCCAAGAAGGTCAAGGTCATCGCCAACAACCGCGAGACCGTCGCCGACATCCCCGAGGGCGGCGAGGAGCACTGGATCGAGATCCCGGCCATCGTCGGCTACACCGGCAGCGCCTGGGGCAAGATCGAGCTGCAGATCCTCGAGACCTGGCCGGGCAAGCGCTACCCGGGCACGGTGGCGCTGAGCGAGCTCGACCTCAAGGCCACCGCCTACGAGGGCATCTGATCACTTCAGGTAGGTGTAGCCGTCCAGACCGAGCTGGTAGCGGCGCACCAGGTCGGCGGCCTGCTCGAAGGTGATGCGCCCCTCGCGCAGGGCCCGCTCGCTGGCGGCGCGCACGCGGCGCACGAGCATCTTGCGGCTGTACTGCACGTAGCTGATGACGTCGTGCACCGTGTCGCCCTCGCTCACCTCGTCGATGTGGTAGGTGCCGGGGCCGGTCAGGGCGATGCGGACGGTGTTGGTGTCGCCGAACAGGTTGTGCAGGTCGCCGAGGATCTCCTGGTAGGCGCCGACGAGGAAGAAGCCGAGGCGGTAGGGGCGGCCGTCGGGCTCGTGCAGCAGGAGCACGTCGCGAACGTCGTGCAGGTCGATGAAGCGGTCGATCTTGCCGTCGCTGTCGCAGGTGATGTCCGCGAGGATCGCCGGGCGGGTGGGGTTCTCGTCGAGGCGCTGGATCGGCACGATCGGGAACAGGTGCTGCACCGCCCAGCTATCGGGGATCGACTGGAAGACGCTGAAGTTGCAGAAGTAGGTGTCGGCGAGGGCGCGGGCGAGCTGGCCGAACTCGTCGGGGACGTAGGAGAGGTCCCGGGTGACCCGGGAGATCTGCTGGGCGGTCCACCAGAAGATGCGCTCGCCCAGGGCCCGCTGCTCGATGCTGAGCAGGCCGAGGTTGAACATGCTGAGCATCTCCTCGCGGGCCTCCATCGCGTCGTGCCAGGCGGCCTGGTAGTTCTTGCGGGTGATCGACGCGCTGGCCTCGACGAGATCGTGCAGGGGGTCGGGGTCCTCCTCGGAAAGCGCGACCTCGGGCTTCACGTCGGGGTGGCGGGACACGCCGAGCACGTCGACGACGAGCACCGCGTGGTGGGCCGCCATCGCCCGCCCGGCCTCGGTGACGATGTGCGGGTGGGGCACCTCGGTCTCGTCGCAGGCGGCCTGGATCGCCGCCACCACGTCGTAGGCGTACTCCTCGACGGTGTAGTTCACGCTGCTGGCGAAGTCGGTGGAGGAACCGTCGTAGTCGACGCCGAGCCCGCCGCCCACGTCGAAGTAGCCGAGCGGCGCGCCGAGGCGGGCCAGCTCGACGTAGATGCGGCTCGCCTCGCGGAGCGCGTTCTTGATCGAGCGAATCGCGCTGACCTGGCTGCCGATGTGGTAGTGCAGGAGCTTGAGCCGGTCGAGCATGTCGGCGGCGCGCAGCTTCTCGACGGCGGCGACGATTTCCTCGATCGTGAGGCCGAACTTGGCGCGGTCGCCGGCGGAGCCCTCCCAGCGCCCGGCCCCGCGGCTGCTCAGCTTGGCCCGGAGGCCGATCTGCAGGCGCACGCCCCGGGTGCGGGCCACCTCGAGCACGAGGTCGAGCTCGGTGGCCTTTTCGACCACGACGACGATGTTGCGCCCGAGCTCCTGGGCCATCGCCGCCGCCTCGACGTACTCGCGGTCCTTGTAGCCATTGCAGACGATGAGGGCCTCGGGGTCGTCGAGCATGGCGAGCACGACGAGCAGCTCGGGCTTGCTGCCCGCTTCGAGGCCGAGGTGGTAGGGGGCGCTGTAGCGCACGACCTCCTCGACGACGAGGCGCTGCTGGTTGACCTTGACCGGGAAGACCCCGCGAAAGGCGCCCCGGTAGCCGTACTCCTCGATGGCGTGGGCGAAGGCGCCGGCGAGGGCCTCGACGCGGTAGCGCAGCAGGTCGCTGAAGCGCAGGAGCAGCGGGAGCGCGATGCCCCGCCGCTGGATGTCCTCGACGAGGATGTTGAGGTCCACCCAGCGCTCCGGGTCGGTGCCGCTGGTGACCACGAGGTGGCCGCGGTCGTTGATGCGGAGGAACTCCCGGCCCCAGTGGGGGATGCCGTAGAGCTCGGCGCTGTCCTCGGTCGTCCATCGGCGCATGGGGCCTCCTGCGGGAGGCGCCTCCTAATCCGCCGTGGGGGCGGGCTGGGAGCGCGGGTCGCCCGCCCGGGGCAGGCGCGTGAACACGGCGCTTCGCGGGCGCCGGCCGACCAGCGGCATCTCCGGGCCGCCCGGGTGCGCCTCGGCGGGCCAGCGAAAGGCGGGCAGGTCCACCTCGTGGACGCCGGTCCACCGCTCCGCGTCCCAGATCGTCAGGCCGCGGGCGCGGATCACCGGGTTGCCGAACAGCGCGTCGAACAGCGCGTCGTAGGCGGTCACCAGCTCGCGGAGGGCGAAGGGGAGGTACTCGCGGTTGAGGGCGAACCAGCGCACGCCGCGCTCGCGCAGGGCGGCGAGGGCGGCCGGGTCGAAGCGGAAGGGGCCGTCCAGCTCGCCGCGCTCCAGGCGCTGCATTTCGGCGAGGAAGGCGTTGCCGGCGACGAAGGCATCCCAGGCGGGCGGCCGCAGGCGCCGCACCCACTGCGCGTGGCCGCCGAGGAGGGTCTTGCCGTGGGTGAGCTGGTAGACGAGCTGCTGCTCGGTGCCCGAGGCCTCGGGGCTGATCGGGGGCTCGACGAGCACGCCGTCGGGGAACTTCGCCAGGCGGTCGTAGCCCGGGGGCGGCAGGTGGACGGCGCTGAGCTGCACCCGGTTGGGGGCGTGCTGGACGACGAGGGCGGCGGGGGTGGCCGGCACGGCGAGGAGCGCCAGCGCCAGGGCGAGGCGGGGCCGGCGGCGGCGCAGGCGGCTGAGGGCGAGGGCGCCGAGGGTGGCCCAGGCGGCGTGGGCGACGAGGACGTGGCGGCTCGGCCACCAGAAGCGGCGCAGGGGCGCGGCGAGGCCGTAGAGGAGCGCGTAGGGGCTGTGGGGGAACAGCGGGCCGAGGGCGAGGGCGGCGAACAGCGCCCAGGCGGCGAGGAGGGCGAGGCCCCCGCGGCGGGTGTCCGGGTCGTCGCGGCGGGCGGCGAGCCAGCCGAGGCCGCCGAGGCCGGCGAACCAGGCCGGCGCCGCCATCGCCTGCCCGGCCGCCCGTCCCTCGCCGACGAGGACGGGCAGGCGGGGGGGCTGGGCCT
>WGAH01000245.1 GCA_015489145.1 Deltaproteobacteria bacterium | reverse complement strand
GCCGTCTCGCGCCGCGCCCGCACCGATGCGCCCCACGGGATACCGCCATGCCCCCCGTCCCCGAACCGCCCGACATGCCCGACCACGACGACCCCACCGACGTCCCCCTCGCCGGGCACGTCCCGTCCCCCGGCGACGAGGGCGCCGACCGCTTCCTGCAGGCCGACACCGAGGAGGCCGCTCCCGGCGACGACGAGGCGCCTGCCGCGGGCGCTCCGGCCGACGCCGCGGACGGCGACGCCGAGGTCGGCGACGTCGAGGTCGGCGATGCCGATTCGGCCACCGATGCGGCGGCGGCCGCCCCGGCGGCGACCGGCGGGTCGGCGACGAAGCCGGGCAAGAAGGGTGGCGCGGGCAAGGGCATCGCGCTCGTCGTGCTGCTCCTCGGCGGCGGCCTCTTCGCCCTGCTGGGTTTGGCGGTCCTCGGCGGCGCCGCGGCCTGGTTCCTCCTCTACCGCGGCGCCGACGACACCGAGGTCGACGTGGCCTCCGCCCCGGCGGCCGTCGAGGCGCCCGAGGTGCCCGAGGATCCCCTGGCCCGCGCCCGCGAGATCCTCGACGCGACCCCGGCCGGGAGCGACGAGGCGGCGGGGGGCGAAGCCCTCGACGAGGCCGCCGCCGGCGACGCGGCCACCGAGGACGCCGCCGCCGGCGACGAGGACGCCGCGGGCGACGCGGCCACCGACGAGGCCGCCCGCACCGGGGCGGGGGCCGGCGAGGACGAGAAGCCCGGCGACGACGAGGCCGCCCCGAGCGAGCCCGTCGCTTCCCGGGACACCCCCGAGGCCGCGCCCGCCACCGCGTCGAAGAAGGCCGCGCCGGCCCGCCCGGCCAGCCACGTGCCGGCCCCGGCGCGCAAGCCCGCCGTCGCCACCCACACCCCCACCGCGGCCGCGCCGGTGGTCGTCAAGCTCCTCAGCCAACCCGCCAACGCCCGCATCGTCGTGGACGGCGCCGAGCGCGGCTACACCAACAGCAAGGTCGAGCTCACCCCCGGCCGCCACGAGGTCGTGATGAGCGCCGGCGGCGACGAGGGCCGCTTCACCATCGAGGTGGGCGCGGGCGGGCTCAACAAGTGGTGCTACCGCTTCGACGAGGCCCGCAGCATTCACGGCTCCTGCCGGTAGCCCCCGTTCCAAGGAGTGCATCCTCGATGCCGCAAGCTCCGCGATCCAGCGTTCTCCTCCGCTCCCTCGGCCTGGCGGCCTGGCTGGCCCTGTCCGCGCCGGCCGCCCTCGCCAAGGGCAGCGCCGCCCCGCCCCCGATGGAGGAGACGGGCATTTCAAGTTTCGACGCCGTGTTCCAGGACGTCTCGGCCATCCAGGCGCAGCTCGCCGAGCTGCGGACCCGGGTGAACGACGCCCGGGCGACGATCCGCACCGTCGCCGGCGTGCCCGCCGACGAGGACATGCGCGACGCCTTCGAGGCCTTCGGCGAGCAGGCCGCGGGCAGCGTCCGCGTCGGCGGAAGCGAGCGCGAGCCCCGCATCGAGGTCGCCGCCGACGCGCCCCCCGAGGTGACCGGCGCCGCCGCCAACCTGGACGAGGCCCTGGCCGCCCTGGCCGACGTCGCCGCCGAGCTCGCCGGCATGGGCCCCCGCCTGCAGGCCCTCGCCGAGCAGATGGCCGCCTTCCCGCCCCAGGTGCAGCCCGAGCTCGTCGAGGCGGCGGGCATGAAGATCACCGACCTGCCCGTCGTGGCCTCGGCGGTGAAGCGCAACATCCGCGCCACCAAGGCGACGGCGAAGCAGGTCGACGGCCTCGCCGCCGAGGTGTCGGACACCTTCGCCGCCCTCCGCGACGCCGCCGAGCGCTGGCCGCGCGCCAGCTTCTCCGGCGGCACCGTCCCCACCGCGGCGCGGTCGGGCGGCGCCACCGCCTCCACGGCGATCCGCTCCGCCGCCCCGGCGTCCCACACGCCGGTCCAGGGCGCCCGCGCCCAGGAGATCGCCGACCTCGTCGACGACGCCCAGGTGCTGTTCGACGACGCCGAGACCGAGGACGCCGCGCTGCTCCTCGACAAGGCCATCGGCATGCTGCCCGAGCTCGGCGAGGTGCTGCCCACCGACACCCTGCTGCGGCTGTACCGCCTGCGCGCCGTGGTCGCCATCGCCGAGGGCGACGAGGACAAGGCGAACGAGTACGCCGAGCGCGCCGTGGTGATCGACCCCATCGCCGCGCCGCCGCCCACCTACGGCCCGGTGCTCCGCAACCGCCACAAGGAGCTCGCCTCCGCCCTGCGGACCCGCCGCGTGAAGGTGAAGGTCAAGGGCGGCGGCCGCGCCTGGATCGACGGGGTCGAGGCCGATCCCCTCGGCTACGAGGTCACCCCCGGCTCGCACCTCGTGCAGGTCGAGGACGGCTCCGGCATCTCCAGCAGCGTCAAGGACATCCCCTACGACACCAGCATCACCGCCCGACCCGTCGGCGGCGTCGCGGCGGCGCCGGCTCCCGAACCGGAACCGGACGATGAGCTCGCCGCCCTCGACGAGCCCGCCCCGCGCGCCGAGCCCCGAAAGGCGAAGAAGCAGAAGGACTCCGGCGGCGGCATCAAGGTCGGCTGGCTCGTCACCGGCGGCATCGCCACCGCCGCCGGCGGCGGGCTGCTCGCGCTGTCCTACGTCAACGAGCAGACCTTCCTGCACAGCGACTACAGCGGCAGCTTCGACGGCATCAGCCGGGAGGACGACTTCCAGGCCTGGAAGGAGGCCCGGCGCGACCAGATCCGCAAGGATGCCCTGCTGATCCGCAGCACCTACTTCGCCGGCTACGCCCTGGTCGGCGTCGGCGTGGTCGCCTCGGGCATCAGCTTCCTCGCCACCCCCACCGTCGGCCCCCAGGGCGCCGGCCTCACCCTCTCCACCCGCTGGTAGGCAGGAGGCGACATGCGACGCATCGGACTCATGGCCCTGCTCGCCGCCGCGCCGGGCTGCATGCTCACCCAGGCCGAGTACGACAGCAAGGTCAGCACCCTGCCCGACGACGGGCCGCGCGAGCTGGTCATCACCTCGATCAACCCGGATTCCGGCCCCCGCCGCGGCGGCACCGAGGTCGCCATCGGCGTCGAGCTGGACGAGGAGCCCCTCGTCTACTTCGACGGGCTCGGCGCCGACGTGATCGAGTGGGGCAGCAACGGCGTGCGCTGCACGACGCCGCGGTTCGACAGCTCCGGCTGGGTCGACGTCGAGGTGTGGAGCGGCGCCGACTACGGCGTGGCCCAGGACGGCTTCTACGTGGAGTAGGCAAGAGGGCGCTCCGGGAAGTGACCCCGGACCCCGCGGCGGTGTCTCTCCTGTGCAACCGGCCCGTCGGCCGGAACATCCAGGAGGAGACATGCTGCCGTTCCCGATCCTCGCCGCGGTCGCTCCCGCGGCCTTCGCCGCCCCCACCGGCCCCTTCGCCTGGGAGGCGCCCGCCGTCGAAGCCCAGCTCGCCCAGGACGACGTGAAGCGGCCCGCCGGCCAGGGCGCCGTGTTCGTCCCGCGCATGACCGACCCGACCACCACCGACGAGCCGGTGGTCGTCATCGAGAAGAACGGCGAGAAGGTCGCCGAGGGCCGCCCCGGCCACCGCATCGTCGTGCCGCCCGGCGACTACGTGGCGCTCGTGGGTAACGCCTCCGACCGCACCGCCCTGCGCGTGCCGGTCCACGTCACCGCCGACGCCGACGCCGTGGTGAACCCCACCTGGGGCGTGCTCCGCATCGAGGTCGTCGACGCGCAGGTCATGCCCCTGCGCCAGTCCTACGAGATCATCCACAGCGAGACGCGCGACGTGATCGGCACCGGCTACGGCGTCGACACCCTGTCCGGCGAGCGCCTGGAGGCCTGGGCGCTGGAGCCCGGCCTGTACCGCATCGTCGAGCCGGGAGCGAACTACCGCACCCGCTCGGACTTCGTGACCGTGTACGTGCCCGAGGGCGGACTGGTGCGGTTTCGCCTCGTGATCGACGAGGACACCGGCCAGTGGCGCGGCGGGGGCGTGCTCCTGCCCGACGAGTTCGCCACGGTGCAGTCCTCGCAGGCGCCCTGGAACGTCAACGTCGTGGCCGGCCTCGACGCCAGCCTCGTGCAGTCCTCCAACGTCCCCGGCCAGACGGACTCGCTGATCGCCTCCGGCGACATCTTCGCCGACGGCTACGCCAACTGGACCCACGACCGGCACCGGGTGGCGCTGCTGGGCGAGATCGAGGAGGGGCTGAGCCAGTCGCGCTACGGCAACAGCGACTTCCTGCCCGCGGTGAAGACCTCCGACCGGCTGCGCGGCGACGCGCTCTACACCTACCTCCTCTCGGACCGCGTCGGGCCCTACGTCCGCGCGGGGGCCACGAGCCGCGCCTTCGCCACCCGCGGGCTGGCCACCGAGGACCTCACCATCCAGCGCACCGCAACCGACGGCACGGTCACCACCGAGCAGGTGGCGGCCAACGAGACCTGGGACCTCGCCGATCCCTTCCAGCCCACCATCCTGCGCGAGGGGGCCGGCGCCAACGTCGCGCTCCTCCAGGGCCGGAAGCTGCGCCTGGACTGGCGGGCGGGCCTGGGCCTGCGGCAGAACCTGTACGGCGGCTCGTGGGTCGAGGACGACGACCCCAACACCACCGCCGTGGAGTACGTGCAGGTGGACTCGTTCTCCCAGACCGGCATCGAGAGCACCCTGCGCGGCGTGATCCGGCCGCTGCCCATGGTGGCCTGGTTCACCGACCTCGAGCTGTTCACCCCCTTCGACGACATGGGCCGGCCGGCGGTGGAGTGGAGCAACACCCTGTCGCTGCACCTCACCCACGTGGTCTCGCTCAACTACGTGGCCCGCGTCGCCAGCGAGCCGCAGGTCTCCTCGCAGCCCCAGGTCGACCAGTCGATCCTCGCGCGGGCGAGCTGGACGCTGTTCTGAGCCGACCCGTGAGCGACGACGACCCGACCGGTTCTCCCTGGGAGCGGCTCCGCCGCGGCGACCGGGAGGGGCGCGAGGCCTTCGACGACCTCATGCGTCCCCACCTGCCCTGGCTGGGCCGCTACCTCCTCTACCTGCTCGGAGATCCCGGCATCGCGGACGACGCGCTGCAGGAGGTGCTCGTCCGCGCCCACGCCCGCCTCGGCGACCTGCGCGATCCCGCCGCGCTTCGCGGGTGGCTGCGCCGCATCGCCACCCACACCGCCTTCAACCTGCGCCGGACGGAGCGCCGCTTCCGGGAGCGCCACGAGCGCGCGGCGGCCGAGGCGCCCGTGCGCTTCGCCCCCGCCACGGCGGAGACCGCGGAGCTGCGCGATGCCATCGTGGCCGTGCTCCAGGCGCTGCCCTACCCCTACCGGGAGATCCTCGTGCTGCGTTACGTCGAGGAGATGACGGTCCGCGAGGTCGCGACCCACCTGGGCATCCAGGAGAGCGCTGCCAAGATGCGGCTGGCCCGGGCCCGGCGGGCCTTCCAGGCGCGGTGGTCCGAGGAGGTGCACGATGTCCCGCGATGACCCGGGCGACGCCGCGATCCGCTCCCTGTTCTCGGTGCTGCGCCGACAGGCCGTCGTCGTCGCCGACCGCGTGCTCCTCGGCGCCTGGCGGGAGATCGACGCCCGCGAGGCGCGCGAGCGGGCGCCGGCCCCGATCCGCATCGTGCGCTCCACCCTGGTGGAGACGCTCAACATCCTGAGCTGGTTCCTCGGCGCCCGGGCGCCGGGTCGCGACCAGGACGAAGAGGAAGAACGATGACCCGAAGCCTCGTCGACATCCAGGCCCTGGTCTGGGAACGCGCCGTGGAGTTCGGCCCGCGGCTGCTCCTCGCGGTCCTCCTCCTGCTCGCCGGCCTCCTGGCGGCCCGCGCCGCCGCCCGGTCCGCCCGGTGGATGCTGGAGCGGGTCGGCCTCGACGCCCTGCTCGAACAGCTCGGCACCGCGCGGCCCCTCTACGCCCTGGGCATTCGCCGTCCCCCCTCGGCCCTCGCCGCCTCCCTCGTGGCCGCGGCGGTGCTCCTCGCCACCCTGGCCCTGGCCGCCGAGGTCGCCGGCCTGCCCGGCGTGGCCCAGGCCATCGGCGTGCTCCTCGCCTGGTTGCCCCGCGCCGCCGCCGCCGCCGGCATCGCCGTCGGGGGCGCCATCGCCGCCGACTACCTCCAGCGCGCCGCCATGAACGCCGGCAGCCGGTCGCCGGACCTCGTCGCCCCGGACCTGGTGAGCCGGCTGGTCTACTTCGCCGTGCTCCTCGTCAGCCTGACGGTGGCCGCCCAGCACCTCGGCCTCGACATGGAGCTGGTGGCCGACCTCGTGCTCGTCATCGCCGGCGCCGGCCTCGCCGCCGCGGGCCTGGCCTTCGCCCTCGGCGCGCGCCCCGTCTTCCGCAACATCATCGCCCGCCCCTACGCCGAGCGCCTGCTCTCGGAGGGGGACCGGGTCGAGGTGGACGGCGTGAAGGGCATCGTCGTCGGCTTCCGCCCCACGGCCCTGGTGCTGCGCTTCCAGGACGACCCCGAGGGCGCGGGCTCGGCGCTGGTGCCCTACACCCGGGTCGTGGACGGCACGGTGCGGTCCTGGGCCCTGCCCGACGCCGCCGAGGAGTGAGCCCCTACGCCTTCTTCACCGGCTTGAACAGCAGGTAGCCGGCGACGGCGACGATGAGCAGGCCGACGACGTAGACCCAGGCCGGCGTGCCGGGGGCCGCGGCCGGCGCGGGGGCCGGGGTGACGGCGGGCGCCGGCGTGGCGGGTGCGGGAG
>WGAH01000244.1 GCA_015489145.1 Deltaproteobacteria bacterium | reverse complement strand
GGGAAGGAACATGGTCCTGCCTCCTGGATGGGGACTAGATGCAGCCCGCGGGCTTGGGGATGCCGGCGATCTTGGCGACCGTGCGGGCCGGCGCCTTGGGGAAGAGCTGGTACAGCTCGCGCGTCTCGATGCCGGCGCCGGTGGTGATGCGCCGGATGTTCGGCGCGGCCTTGGTCTGGAGCCACTCGTTGCGGGCGAAGCGGACGATCTCCCAGTGGCGCGGGCCGAGGTCCACGCCGAGGGCCAGGGCCATCGCCACCGCGAACTCCTCGCTCCACTCCTCGGGGTTGGCGAGGTGGCCGTCGTCGGTGAGCTGCCAGCCCTCCCCCTCCTGCCCGCCGGCGGTCTCGGCGGCCGGGGCGCTCGTCGGCGCGGCCGGCGCGGCGCTCGCCGGCGCGGCCGGGGCCGCCGCCGGAGCCCCGGTCGCCGGCGCGGGCTTCGGGGCGGCGCCGTTCGCGGCGACGCGGGCGCGCGTGGCCGTCCCGCCGCCGCCGCTTTCCGCGAACTCCGAGGCGGTGCGGCCGACCTGCCGGAGCACCTCGAGCAGGATCGCCATGCCCTTCTGCACGTCGTCGTCGCGGGAGGCCTTGACCATGCCCACCAGGCCCACCGGCTCGACCTCGTCCTGGTTGAGCAGGACCTCGGTGGCCTCGTTGGCGACGGCGAGGATCGCCGGCTGGGTGATGTTCTTGATCGTGTCCATGATGCCGACGATGTGGTTGCCGAGCTGGCGCACGTCCTCGTCGGAGTAGCTGCGGACCACGGTCTCGGCGACGCGGACGGCCTCGCGGGCGAAGGCGAAGTAGCCGTCCCGCTCCATGCGGTGCAGCTTCTCGGCCGCCACGTTGACCGCCTCGCGGGCGATGGGGCCGAACTCGTCGAAGAGGTCGGCCTGCCAGCGCTGGCGCTCGACGATGTAGTCGATCTTCTCGTTGAGCCGGTCGAGCTTCGCCTCGATGCGGGCGAGGTCGTCGGCGGTGATCGCGGGGTTCGCGTCCATGGTTCAGCTCCACTTGCCGTGCATGAGCATGCGGTGATCCAGGGGAAGTTCCTCGCCCTTGGCGAGCAGGTGCCAGTAGACCCACCGGAAGCCGAGCTTGCCCCAGTGGTTCGTGTAGCTCTCGCCCAGCAGGGTGAAGGGGCCGAAGCCCGGGAGGGGGAACTTCCCGGGAAGCGGCTCGGTGGTGTAGTTGAAGTCGATGAGCACGGCCTTGCCGTGGCCGGTCTCGATGAAGCAGTTGGCGTGGCCGTCGAAGTCCGGCACCAGGGGCCGGCCGTCGATGAAGCGCAGGACGTTCTCGATCAGCACCTCGCCCTCGAAGTGGGCGACCGAACCGGCCTTGGAGGTCGGGAGGTTGGTGCCGTCGCCCAGGGCGAAGATCTCGGGGTGGCCGACCACCTGCAGGGTGTGCTTGTCGGTGGGGACGAAGCCGAAGTCGTCGCCGAGCCCCGAGCGCTTGATCGCGTCCATGCCGTGGTGGAGCGGGATCGTCACCAGGGTGTCGAAGGCCAGCTCCGTGCCGTCGTAGCCGACGAGCTTGCGCCCGGCCTCGTCCACCCGGTCCAGCGCGAAGTCGGGCACGAGCTCGATGTTCTTGCGGCGGAGCAGGTCGCCGAGGGCCGCCGAGGCCTTGGGCTTGGTGAAGGCGCCGCTCAGCGGCGTGGCGTAGATGATCTTCACCTTGTCGCGAATGCCGCGCTCGGTGAAGAAGGCGTCGGCGAGGAAGACGAACTCCAGCGGCGCCACCGGGCACTTGATCGGCATGTCCACCACGTTGAGGACCAGCGTCCCGCCGTCGAAGTCGGCGAGGTGGTTGCCGAGGCGGACCGCGCCCTCCATCGTGTAGAAGTCGTAGATCGAGCGGTACCACTGCTCGCCCTTGAGGCCCGGGGTGTCCTCGGGGGCGGTGCGGGTGCCGGTGGCGAGGATGAGGATGTCGTACTCCAGCGTCCCGCCGCCCTCGAGCACCACCTTGCGGGCGTCGACGTCCACCTGCTCGACGGGCTGGACGAGGAAGTCCACCCCCGGCGGCATCAGCGCGTTGCGCGGCCGCTTGATGTCGTTGGCGCGGTACATCCCGAAGGGGAGGAACAGCAGCCCGGGCTGGTAGACGTGGGTGTTGTCGCGGTCGACGACCGTGATCGACCACTCGTCGAGGTCGAGGGCCTTGGCGAACTTGTTGGCCATCATCGTGCCGGCGAAGCCGCCCCCGAGGATGACCATCTTCTTCCTTCCGATTCTGGGGGTCTGGGTCATGGTCGCTCTCCTCGCCGCCCCGGACCCGGATCGACCCGCGGGCGGCGTCGTCGCTCCGGGTTCATGCAAGCGCCGTGCCATGTCCAGGGCCGCGGTGGAGGCGGGGGAAGCCGGAACAGGTGAACCGAAACGTTGCAACAGACCGTTGCAACGTTTCAGAGCCCGTACTGCTTCATCTTCCGCCACAGGGTGGTGCGGCTCATGCCGAGGAGCCGCGCCGAGGCGGCGCGGCGGTAGCGGGTCGCCGCGAGGGCCTCGCGAATCCGCTCGATCTCGGCCAGCTCCTCCGCCGAGCGCGGCGCGGGAGCGGACGGTTCGGCGAGCCGCTCCGCCGGCCGGGGGCGCTCGGGCCACGCCCCGACCGCCCCGCGGGCCTCGGGGGCCGGCGCCTCCTGGCCCCACCGGCCGATCTCCGCCGGCAGGTCGTCGACGTGCACCGTCTGCCCCTCGCACACGGCGGTGGCGTACTCCAGGGCGTTCTCGAGCTCCCGCACGTTGCCCGGCCAGGGATAGGCGAGCAGCCGGCGCATCGCCGAGGGCGAGAGGCGCAGGGAGCGCCCGCGCTCCCGACCGATGCGGCGCAGCAGGAAGCGGACGAGGAGTTCGAGGTCCTCCCGGCGCTCGCGCAGGGGCGGGATCTCGATGGGGACCACCCGCAGCCGGTAGTAGAGGTCGTCCCGGAAGCGCCGCTCGGCCACCGCCCGGAGCAGGTCGACGTTCGTCGCCGCCACGATGCGCACGTCCACCCGGCGCGGCCGGGCGTCGCCCACCCGCTCGAAGGTGCGCTCCTGGAGCACCCGGAGGAGCTTCACCTGGAGGTGCAGCGGCAGGTCGCCCACCTCGTCGAGAAACAGGGTGCCGCCCTCGGCCAGCTCGAAGCGCCCGGGGCGGTCCCGCACCGCGCCGGTGAAGGCGCCGCGGACGTGCCCGAACAGCTCGCTCTCGAGGAGGTCCGGCGGCAGGGCGCCGCAGTTGACCGCCACGAAGGGGCCCCGCGCCCGGTGCGAGCGGGCGTGCAGCGCCCGGGCCACCAGCTCCTTGCCGGTGCCGCTCTCGCCGGTGATCAGCACGGTGGCGTCGTTGTCGCGAAGCAGCTCGATCAGGCGGAAGATGCGCTGCATCGCCGCCGACCGCGCCACCATGCCCTCGAAGCGGGGGATGTCGGCGTCGTGGTCGGCCTCCGGGCGGATCATCACGAAGTACCGCGGCACATCGCCGGCCACCCGACCCGCCGAGACCGACACCGCCTCCCGGGCCCCGCCCGGAAGGCGCAGCCTGGCCCGCCAGCCCTCCCGGCGCTCGCCGGCCTCGAGGCCGGCCCGAAAGCCGCTTCCCTCGCTGAACAGG
>WGAH01000243.1 GCA_015489145.1 Deltaproteobacteria bacterium | reverse complement strand
GGTCCGGCCCGGTTCCGGGCGCGGGGCGGCGGGCGCGCCGTCGGGGGCCTCCTCCCCGGCGAGCCGCGCCGCCACTTCCGGGCGCATCGGCAGCTTTCCCTTGAGGGGCGGCACCTGCCGGCCGGGCCCGAAGGCGCGCTCGGCGGGCGACGGCTCGCGCTTCGGCGGCGGCGGCGCGGGCTTCGCCGGCTGCTGGGGCCTGGGCTTGCGGGGGCGCACGTCCTCGGGTCGCCGCCACTTCGCGAGGGGGTCGGGAGCCTTCTTCTTCCTGGGCGGCGGCTTGGGCCGGAGGTGGGGCGCCGGCTCCCGCCGCTTCTCGCCGAGGCGCAGGGCCACGGGCCCCACGGGAATCGGGTCCTCCTCGCGGCTGTCGGGGTCGTAGGGGTCGGCCAGGCCGTACTTTCGGAAGATGCGCCCGCTGCAGGCCACGCGCGCCCGGCCCCAGCCGCGACGCCCCACGCGATCCACCAGGCGATCCCCCACCACCCGGCGGGCGGGAAGCTCGCGGAGCAGGTCGCGGGCGCGCTTGTCGCTGGCGTCGGGCATGGCGCCTCCAGGGGCCGGGCGGCCTCCCCAAGGGTAGCAGGCCGCTCCGGGAGCCGGACCTGGCCACCCCGCTATTCAACGAAACCCGGCTTACGCTGAATAACGATCCGCGTTATTCAACGATGGACGAACAAGGGAGCCCCCCGCATGAAGCGCGGCCCCACCGGGGGCAGGGCCGCTCAGGCGCGGGGGTCGCCCTCGCCGCCCACCTCGACGAGCACCGAGGCCTCGGGGCGGAGCAGCTCGCGCGCCACGCGGGCCACGGCCTCGGCGGTGACGCGGCCCGGGGCCTCGATGGGCTCGCGCCAGCGGGCGGCGCCGCGGCCGAAGCGCTCCTCGAGGGCGAGGCGGCCGGCCAGGGCGCTGGCGCGCTGGAGGCCCGGGGCGGCGGCGGCGACCAGGCTGCGGCCGAGGCGGGCGACCTCCTCGGCGTCGGGCGGTGCCGCGCGCAGGGCCTCCAGGGTGGCGTCGAGCACCCGCCGGGCCTCGCCGGCGCGCTCGGGGTCGACGATGGCCGAGCAGGCCAGCGCCCCGCCGCCGACCCCCAGGTCGGCGTAGGCCGCCACGTCGTAGGCGAGACCGCGGTCCTCGCGGAGCGCGGTCCACAACCGCCCGGTGCCGCCGCCGACCCCGGCCAGGGCCGCCTCCAGGACCTGCGCCGCCGGCGCATCCTCGTGCTCCAGGCCCACGCCCCGGAACACCCGGAGCACCACCGCCGGCGAGCCCGGGCGCGGCGCCGGCGCTCGCCGGCGGCGCTCCCCCGCCGACAGGGGACTCGGAGGCCGCGCCGGAAAGGGCGCCCCCGCCGGCAGCCGCCCCAGCTCCCGCGCGACCCGCCGCGCCGCCTCGTCCGGGTCGACGGCCCCGACCACCGCCACGACGAGGTTGCGCCCCCGCGCCACCCGGTCGTGGTAGGCGCGCAGGGCCTCGGGCGCCAGGCGGGCGATGCCCTCGGGGGTGCCGTCGAGGGGCCGACCCCAGGGGTGGCCGGCAAAGAGCGCCGCCCAGGCCAGCTCGGCGGCGAGGCTGGCCGGGTCGTCGGCCCGCAGCGCCGCGGCCTCGGCCAGGTCCCGCCGGGCGCGGTCCACCTCGCGGGCGTCGAAGCGCGGGGCCCGCAGGCACCAGCCCAGCAGCTCGAAGCCGATGCGCTGGTCGGCGGCGGGCACCAGGAGCTGCACCCCGGCGGTGCTGCGGCCGGCGAAGCCCCCGGCGCTGCCGGCGCGCTCCTCCACCGCCGCGGCGAACTCGAGGGCGTCGTGGGGCCCCGCCCCCCGCACCACCAGCTCCGCCCAGGCGCTCGCGAGCCCGGCCTCGTCCGGATCCTCGGCGAGGAGGCCGCCGGCGCCCACCACCGAGACGGCCACCAGCTCCGAGGCCTCGTCCGGGAGCACCACCACGCGCAGGCCGTTGTCCAGCCCCCGCACCACCGGCGCGTCGGGGGCGCGCCGCGGCGCGACGGCGGCCCCGCCCCGGGCTCCCCGGCGAAAGGCGCGGCCGGCCCGGCGGGCGTCGAGTTCCCGCTCCGGGCACAGCACCCCCACCACCGCCCGGTCGAGGTCGAGCCACCGCGCCGCCACCCGCCGCAGGTCGGCCAGGGTGACGCGCTCCAGCGCCGCCTCGTAGGCGGCATCGGCCCGGGGATCGTCGAGCCGCCCGGCGTTCCAGGCCCGCCGCCAGGCCCGGCCCTCCACCGTCTCCCGGCCGCCGAGGCGGTCGGCGAGGATGCTGGCCCGGGCCCGGCGCAGGGCGGCCATGTCCGGCCCGCGCCGCGCCACCTCGGCGAGCACGCGGGCGACGCCCTCCACCGCCTCGGCCACGCGCCCCTCCCGGGCGGCGGCCTCCACGACGAGCGCGCTGCCCGGCCGCTCGGGCACCAGCGAGGCCCCCACCTCCGCCACGAGGTCGAGATCGTGGTGCAGCCGGGCCGAGAGCAGGGAGCTGGAACCGTCTCCGAGGCAGGCCGCCAGCACGTCGAGGGCCGGCTCGTCCTCGTGTCCCGGCGGGGGCAGGGGGAGGTCCACCTCGACGAGGCGGTCCTCGAAGCCGCCGTCCACCACCACCGGGCCCGGGCGAAGACGCCGGGCCCGGTGGTGGTGGACGG
>WGAH01000242.1 GCA_015489145.1 Deltaproteobacteria bacterium | reverse complement strand
GATGGGATCGCCTCCTGTTAGCACGGCGCGGCGGCCGGCGCGGCGGGCGGGGGGCGAGGCGGATCACCCCTCGGCGGGAATCACTCCAGGCGAACCGCCAGGAGCCGGTCGGGGTCGCCGGCGGCGGCCGGCGCGCCCTCGGCGGTGCAGGGCGCGCAGTCCTCGCAGTCGGTCCACTCGACCCGCGCGTAGGGCTCCGCCGCGCTCAGCGCCACCGGCCCGGCCTCGCCCGGCTGGCCGAGGATGCTCACGCGCACCTCGACCGGGTCGTCGAGGGGGAGGCCGGGGAAGGCGATCAGCCCGCGGCTGGCGGCCTCCTCGTGCTCCCCCACCCCCGCGACGCAGACGCGGACGAGGTCCTCGTCGGTCCAGTCCGCGCCGGCCACGTCGAGCTGGAGGTCGGCGTTGCGCCACCGCACCCCGCCGCAGCCGGCGAGGGCGGCGACGAGGGCGGCTACTCGGGCGTCCACTCGGCGTAGTCGAGGACCCAGTTGTCGTCGTAGCCCTCGGGGCGGAACCACGAGGTGCCCCAGCCGGTGGTGATCCAGTATTCGCCGACGAAGGGCGGCGGGTCGCCGCCTTCCACCGTGAGGCTCATGTGGAGGCATTCCCAGTCGCTCGTCCAGTGGTTCGGGCACTCCTCGACGCCGACCAGGGTGCCGGTGAAGGTGAGGCCGTTGGTCTCGGTGACGACCTCGTCGCCCTGGGCCATCTGGTAGTCGCCGAAGACGACGGGGGTGTCGAACTTGACCTCGTCCTCGCCCTCGGCCTGGTAGGCGTGGATCAGCACGCCGTCGGTGGAGTCGCTCGACCACTTGACCGTGTAGAGGATCTCGAGCGGGTCCTGGATGCGGTACTCGAGGGGCACGACCTGCCAGTTTCCGACCTGGCTGGTGTTGGCGAGCTTCTCGACCTCGAGCACGTAGTCGATGCTGGCGTCGTTCTGGAGGTACTCCCAGCTTCGCTGGCCGTCGAGGGGGAAGTAGTCGTAGACGTTGTGTCCCTTGTACTGGTAGCTGGTGCCGCCGCAGGCGACGGCGAGCAGGGTGGGAATGGCGGCGCGCATGGGCTTGCTCATGGCGTGGACCTCCTCGCGTGGACCCGCCCGCCGGCGGGGAACGGCGCGGCAACGTAGCACAGCGCTCCGCCGCCGGCGACCGGCCCGTGCCCTACCGGGATCATGGCCCGGTCGGCGCCCACCCGCTCGGCGCTCAGCGGGAGGTGATCTCCCAGAGGGTCACCCCGTCGACGGCGGAGGCGGTCGCGAGGTACCTCCCGCTCGGAGCGAAGGCGACGGCCGTCAGGTCGGTGCCGGCGCTCCAGCGGGCGTAGCGGGTCTCGAGGTCCCCGTCCCACAGCTCGGCGTAGCCGTCGGCGAGCACCACCGCGGCGAGCCCGCCGTCGTCGGTGAAGGCCACGGCCTCGATCGTGGCGGCGGCCGCGAAGCCGTAGGCCACCGTGTCGTCGGCGGGGCGGTAGGCCATCAGCCGGTGCGTCTCCGACGAGCTGAAGAACACCCACTCGGGCCAGAGCGGGCTGGTCACGAGGTGCCCACCCATCCCGTCGTGGTAGGAGGCGATGTCGCGGCGGGCCTTCCAGGTGCTCAGGTCGGGGCTGTAGGCCTCGAGCACGGTCTCGCACAGCCCGACGAGGTAGGCGCCGTCGGGCGTGTAGGCCACGTCGTCGCACTCGTACACGTCGGCGGTGATCCGTTCCAGGGCGGTCTGCCTCAGGTCGGCGAGGCTGTAGGTGCAGATGCT
The DNA here is from genome assembly GCA_015489145.1 of Deltaproteobacteria bacterium. Taxonomy (GTDB): domain Bacteria; phylum Myxococcota_A; class UBA796; order UBA796; family UBA2385; genus S143-5. Next base: position 2,315 of record WGAH01000242.1, on the reverse strand, counting down.
CGGTTCGCCGCCGGGGCCGTGCCAACCGGGACCGCCCAGGGCGAGCGCGCTCTCGTCCGGGGAGATCCCGTAGCCGTTGGCGGCGCCGCCATCGCAGCCCGTCGCCTCGCCGATCGGGTTGCCGTCCAGGTCCAGCACGACGAGGGCGTCGCCCCCGGCGTACATGAAGCCGTCGCCGTCCGGCAGGTAGCCGATCTCGGTGACGCCGCTGACGAACTCGTCGGTCAGCAGCTCGCCGGTGTCGAGGTCCCACAGCGCCCACAGGCCCACGCCGCCCGAGCTCAGCCCGATGGCGACCTCCCGGCCGTCGGGACGCCAGGCCACCGCGTCGATGCCCGTGCCGTCCAGGTGGGCCAGCTCCACGAGCTCGTAGTTGGGGTCGGCGTCGGCGTCGGTGTCGGTGTCGGTGTCGGTGTCGGCGTCGGCATCGCCGCCCGTGTCGGGCGCGGCGCCCGTGTCGCCGGCGGGGGGCTTTTCCTCGGGCTGTCTTGGGGAACACGAGGCGACCAGCGCGAGCGCGGCCCCGAGCAGGGGCGCCGGGCGCCCCGGTTTCCACGACATCATGCTTGCTCCCTGGATGACGCGATTATGGCCGCCCGCGGGCGCCCTGTCCATCGCCCGCCGGCCCCTCGGCGGCGGGAGGCGCCGGCCGAGCGCCGGGCGTGGTAGAAACCGGCGGTCGGCGCCGCGGGGCGACCGCGGGGGCCCGACCCGAGGGAGGAGCCATGAGCGGAACGCGCGAGGTCGTGCTGGCCATCGACCAGGGCACCACCGGCACCACGGCGCTGCTGCTCGACCACGAGGTGCGGGTGGTCGCGGCGCACAACGTCGAGTTCCCCAACCACTACCCCGAGCCCGGCCACGTCGAGCACGACACCGACGAGATCTGGGCCAGCGTCGAGGCGGCGGTGCGCGGCGCGCTGGAGCGGGCCGGCGAGGGCGTGCGCGTCGTCGCCGTGGGCATCACCAACCAGCGCGAGACCAGCCTGTTCTGGGACCGGGCCACCGGCCGCCCCATCCACCGGGCGCTCGTGTGGCAGGACCGGCGCACCGCCGACCGCTGCGCCGAGCTGAAGGCCGCCGGCCACGAGGAGCTGGTGCGGGCGCGCACGGGCCTGGTCCTCGACCCGTACTTCTCGGGCACCAAGGCAGCCTGGCTCCTCGACCACGTGCCCGGCGCCCGGGCCCGGGCCGAGGCCGGCGAGCTGGCCTTCGGCACCATCGACACCTGGCTGGCCTGGAAGCTCTGCGGCGCCCACGCCACCGACCCCTCCAACGCCTCGCGCACCCTGATGTTCGACATCCACCGCCTGGCGTGGGACGACGAGCTGCTCGATCTCCTCGGCGTTCCCGCGGCGGTGCTGCCCCGGGTGGCCGACAACGCCGAGGTCCTGGGGCACACGCGCGGCCTCGGCTTCCTCCCCGACGGCATTCCGGTGGCCGGCATGGCGGGCGACCAGCAGGCGGCGCTGTTCGGGCAGGCCTGCTTCGCCGAGGGCATGGCGAAGTGCACCTACGGCACCGGGGCCTTCGTGCTCCTCAACACCGGCGCCACGCCGGTCGCCAGCCACGCGGGGCTGCTCACCACCGTCGGCTGGCGCCTCGACGGGCGGGTGACCTACGCCCTCGAAGGCAGCGCCTTCATCGCCGGGGCGGCGGTGCAGTGGCTCCGCGACGGGCTGGGCATCATCGGCTCGGCGGCCGAGGTCGAGGCCCTCGCCCGGCAGGTCCCCGACTCGGGCGGGGTGGTCTTCGTGCCCGCCCTCGCCGGTCTCGGCGCGCCCCACTGGCGGCCCGAGGCCCGGGGGCTGCTCGCGGGCATCACCGGCGGCACCACCCGCGCCCACGTCGCCCGCGCGGTGCTGGAAGGCGTGGCCCTGCAGGTGGGCGACATCCTGCGGGCCATGGCCGAGGATGCCGGCCGTCCCCTCGCCGAGCTGCGGGTGGACGGCGGGGCGGCCCGCAACGACCTGCTCATGCAGTTCCAGGCCGACGTGCTCGGCGTGGGCTGCGTGCGCCCGCGGGTGCTGGAGACGACGGCCCTGGGCGCCGCCTTCCTCGCCGGCCTCGGCGCGGGTTTCTGGGATTCCCCCGACGCCATCGCCCGGGCCTGGTCCGAGGACCGCCGCTTCGACCCGGCCATGCCCGCCGAGCGGGTCGAGGCGCACCTCGCGGCCTGGCGGGCCGCCGTGGCGAAGGCGTGAGGCGAGCCGTGCGCCTCGGCGGCGACGCCCGGTTCGGGACCGTGCTGGCGGCGGGCCTGCTCCTCGCGGGGCCGGCCTTCGGGGAGGGGGCGGCGGCCCCGGGGACGGCGG
>WGAH01000241.1 GCA_015489145.1 Deltaproteobacteria bacterium | reverse complement strand
GGTCCGGCCTCGCCAAGGCCCTGGAGGGGGCCGGCGACCCCGCCGCCGCCGCCGTCCTCGCCGACCGCGCCGCCACCGCCGATCCCCCCGACCCGGTCGCCTGCTACGCGGTGAGCCGCCTGCACCTCGCCGCCGGCGACCCCGCCGCCGCCGTGCGCGCCGGTCGGGCCGCCCTCGCCGCCGGCTGCCCCCCCACCCCCGAGCTCCTCGCGCCGATGGCGGTGGCCCTCGCCGCCACCGGCGACTGGAAGGAGGCCGAGGCCACCGCCGACCAGCTCGTGGACGACCCCACGGGACAGGCCGTCGTCGTCCGCGTCGCCGCCGCCGCCCGCCGCGGCGACCTCGGCCCCTTCGACCGCGCCGCCGCCTCCGGCCGCGGCGACCCCGCCGACCTCGCGCGGCAGGTCGCCTGGCTGCTGCGCCGAACCGGCGACCCGGAGGCCGCCGAGCGCGTCGAGGCCCACGTCGCCGCCCCGTCCCGCTGAGGGCCTTCAGCGCGCCGGGGCCTGCTCGGCCAGCTCGGTCAGCTCCCGGTGGAAGGCGGCGGGCTCCACCGGCTTGGACAGGAAGCGCGCCCCCGTCGCCACGACCCGGCGCACCTCGTCGAGGTCGGGCGCGTAGCCCGACACGAAGACGGCGCCGCGCAGGCCGCGGCGGCGCAGGCGGTCGTAGAGGTCGACGGCGCGCAGCTCTCCGGGCATCACCACGTCCGAGACCAGCAGGTCCACGCGGCGATCCGGGTCGGCCTCGATCCAGGCCCAGGCCTCCGCCGGGCTCGCGCGCGCCACGACGCCCAGGCCGGCGCGCTCGACCAGGCGCACGAGGCTGCGCCGGACCATCGGGTCGTCCTCGACCACCAGGACCACGCGGCGCCCCGGCGTGTCCGGGATCTCGACGGCCGGCCCCGGCACCGGATCCACCGAGCTCGAGTCCGGCTCGCCGTCGTCCACCAGCGGCAGGTAGACCGCGAAGGTCGTGCCCTCGCCCGGCGCGCTGTCGACCGTGATCACCCCGCCGCGCTGGGTGACGATGCCGTGGAGCGCCGCGAGCCCCAGGCCGCTGCCGCGCTCCTCGCTCTTGGTGGTGAAGAAGGGCTCGAAGATGCGGGGGAGCGCCTCGGGGCGGATGCCGCAGCCGGTGTCGCTCACCTCGATGCGCGCCCAGGCGCCGGCGGGCACCCGGCCGCGGGGCTCGACCAGGCGGGCGGCGCGCACGTCGACGGCGATGCGCCCGGGCTCCCCCCCGATGGCGTCCACCGCGTTGAGCACCAGGTTGAGCACCACCTGCTCGAGCTGGGTGCGCGCCATCTCGACCCGCACGCCGGGCCGGGTCTCGACGACGAGCTCGATGGACTCGGGGATCGTGCGCCGCAACATGCCGGCGAGGCCGGCCACCGTGCGGCCGACGCTGAGCACCTCGCTCGGCAGGAACTGGCGCCGCCCGATGGCGAGGAGCTCGCGGGTGAGCTCCGCGCCGCGCAGGGCGACCTCGCGGATCTCCCGGGCGTCGGAAAGCACGGCGGGGTCGGCCGATTCGCCCAGGCGCTCCGCCATGAGCTCGGCGGTGGCGCCGATGACGGTGAGCAGGTTGTTGAAGTCGTGGGCCACGCCCCCGGCGAGGCGGGCCACGGCCTCGAGCTTCTGCGCCTCCCAGAACTGCTCGCGGGCGGCCCGCAGCTCGGCCTCGCGCCGCTGGACCTCGGTGACGTCCTCGGCGACGAAGGCGATGGTTCCCGCCCCGCGGGGGTCCCGGCGCCGGGCGCGGTGCACGCGGATCCAGCGCGGCTCCGGCCCGCCGGCGAGCCGAACCAGGAACTCGCCGTCCTCGGCCTCGTCGGAGCACAGCACCCGGACGGCCGCTTCCCGGTCGTCCGCCGCCACCCGCGCCGCCAGCGCCTCCGCGTCGAAGGCCTCGGGCTCGACCCCCCAGAGGGCGGCGAAGCCCGGACCGGCGTAGAGCACCCGCCCGAGGGCGTCGGCCAGCCAGTAGACCTGCCGGATCGCGCTGGCGAGATCGCGAAACTGCTCCTCGCTGCGGCGCAGCTCCTCGGCGGCGCGCAGGGCCTCGGTCACCTCGCGCACCGTCCAGACGCGGTCGCCGGAGCCCGACGGGAAGCCGGCGACGTGGACGCGAAAGGCCCGGTCGCCGTGGCGGAGCAGGGCGGTGCCGGGCACCGGGTCGAGGGCGGCGGAGGGCACCGCCCCGCCCACCAGGACGCCGAGGACCGCCTCGATGGGGCGCCCGGCGAGGGCGGCCGGATCCTCGTCGAGGAAGGCCCCGAGCGCGCGGTTGGCCGCCACGACCAGCCCGTCGGCGTCGACCACGGCGATGCCGTCGGCGATGGCGTCGAAGGTGCCCCGCCAGCGCTCGTTGGCGCGGGTCAGCCGCCGCTCGGCCCGCCGCGCCCGCACCAGGGCCCGCAGGTGGGCGAGCAGCACCGAGGGCTCGACCGGCCGCACCAGGAAGCCGTCGGCGCCGGCGTCGAGGCCGGAGACCCGCTCCGGCGCCGTCCGGTGCACGGCCGAGACGTGCAGCACGGGCAGGGACCGGCCGGCGGGCAGGCGGCGCAGCCGGCGCACCGCCTCGAAGCCGTCGAGGTCGGGCAGCGCGACGTCCATCACCACCGCGTCGATGTCGTCGTCGACCCGGTCGAGGGCCTCCGCGGCGGTGGCGGCCTCGACCACCCGGTACCCCCCACCCTCGAGGATGCGGCGCAGCAGGTAGCGCTCGACCTCGCTGTCGTCGACGACCAGGACGCGGATGGGACGACTCACGGGACCCCCAGGGGGACGGGCCCTGATCCAGACGCGCGCCCGAATACCGACCCGGTGGTCGGAGCTTAGCGCACGCGTCCCCGGGTCCACAACTTGCCGGCCGGAAAGCCCGGAGTCCCGACCGCCGGCGACGGGCCGCCCGGTTCTCAGCCCGCCGGCAGCGACCGCGGCACCACCACCTCGAAGGCCGAGCCCCGCCCCAGCTCGCTGCGGACCGTCACCGTCCCGCCCAGCACCTCGACGAGCTGCCGCACGACCGCCAGCCCCAGGCCGCTTCCCGACCCGGAGGCGGCCCCGGCCCCGCCGTCGAGGCGGGTGAAGCTCTCGAAGATCGCCTCGCGCCGGTCCTCGGGAATGCCGGCGCCCGTGTCGCTCACCCGGAAGCGCACCCGCTCCCCCTCGACGCGCACCGCCAGGCGCACCTCGCCCGTCTCGGTGTACTTGAAGGCGTTGGACAGCAGGTTGCGGAGGACGCGCGCGAGCCGGGCGCGATCGCTCACCATCGTCGTGCCCGCCTCGACCCCCTCCACGGCGAAGGCGACCCCCGGAGCGCGGGGCAAGGCCCCGGCCACCGCGCAGAGCTCCTCCACGAAGGCGCCGAGATCGAAGGCCTCGAGGCGCGGCAGGGCCCGGCCGGACCGGCCGCGCGCCAGCTCGAGGAAGTCGACGACGAGCCCCTCCAGCTCCTCGGCCGAGGCGCGCAGGTAGCCGAGCTGCCGCCGCTGCTCCTCGGTGAGGGGCCCCGCGTCCTCGGCGAGGAGCAGCCCGCACAGCGCCAGGATCCGGTCCGCGGGCGCCTTGAACTCGTGGCCCAGGCGCGCCAGGGCGTCGAGGACCCGCGGCGGCGGTCGCTCCGGCTCGGCGAAGCTTCGCTCGACCTCGCCGTGGAGCTCGGCGATGGCGCGATCCCGGACCTCGACCCCCCGGCGGGCGGCGGCGAGTTCCCGCTCGCGCTCCCGGGCGGCCTCCAGGGCGGCGGCCAGCTCCAGGTTCTCGCGGCGCAGCTCCTCGACCGTGCCCACCGCGCCGGCGGCGTCGACCGCGGCCCGCAGCCGCGCCGCCTCGGGGCGGCGGTCGAGGCGCACCCGGAGCTCGCAGCGCCAGCCCCCCGTCTCGCCCCCCGCCACCGAGAACCCCTCGAACAGCCGCAGGGCCGGGCAGCGCGCCTCCCACGCCCGCGCCGTGTCGGGGGTGTCGCCGGGCCGGCGCGGCGCCCGGACCGCCAGGCGGAGCCGGTCCCCCTCCAGCCTCCCCTCGCAGCGCGTGCCGGGCCCCATCACCGCGCCGGCCACCTCGACCACGGCGGTGGCCAGCGCCACCGCCGTGGTCGAGGT
>WGAH01000240.1 GCA_015489145.1 Deltaproteobacteria bacterium | reverse complement strand
GGGCCCACCGCCCGCGACCTCCTCGCCGCCGAGCGCACCCGCCTGGCCAGCCAGCGCACCCTGCTCGCCTACGCCCGCACCGCCCTCATGACGCTGGCGACGGGCATCAGCTTCCTCAAGCTGTTCAGGCGGGACCCGGCGATGGTCCTGGCCGGCGAGGCGCTCGTCGGCCTCACCGTCGTCGTGATCGCCGCCGGCGCCTGGAGCCAGCGCGCCACGCGCCGCCGCCTGCGGTCGGTGCTCGAGCGCCTCGGCCGCCCGGCCTGAGCGCGGGCCGGCCCCAGGGCCGCCCTCAGCGCTCGCCGCAGTCGAGGACGTGCGAGTCGGAGGGGCAGACGCACTCGGCCGAGCCGGGCAGCGCGTCGACGAGGTCGTCGCCGCAGGTGCAGGGAATGTCGGCGTCCCGGATCACCACGTCCTCGGGGCAGGCCACCGGCGCCCCGGTGTCGGAGACGCCGCTGTCCGAGGCGCCGCCGTCGCCGGTATCCGCCGCGCCGCCGTCGCCGTCGCCGGTGTCGCCGCCGCCGGTGTCCGCGATGGGCTCGTTGCAGGTGAAGCCGCCCTCGGCGTCGCAGGTGCACACCGAGCCGTCGCCGGGCAGGGCGTCCACCGTCTCGCCGTTGCAGGTGCAGGGCAGCTCGTCGCCGGTCAGCTCGGTGCCGGTGGGGCAGGCCTCCTCCTTGTCGCCGCAGGCGGGCAGCGCCACGAGCAGCAGGCCGAGGAACAGGGTCGCGCCGAGGGTCGGGAAGGTCGTCGCGGGTCGCATCGGGTCCTCCTGAAAGGTTGTCGAGGTTCGGATCACCCGCCTTCGATGCAAGGTGCGTGCCAGCGAACACAAGCCGTGAATCCCCCGGTCCCAACCTCGTTTTTACATCTCGCTCGCCACGGCCTGGACGCCTCGGGCCCACCAACCGGGACATCGGCGCCCGGTGGGCCGCCCCGCCGCAGCGACGGCTCCCCACATCGTCGCGGAGGGAGAAACCGGGAACGTCCGTTGAGGTACGATGAATCGGCGTAGAAAACCCCCTGCATCGCACGGAGGAGTGATGGGCAAGCGCAGGAAGCCACGCGGTCGGGACCGCCGGGAGCCCGCGAGTGACGCGGCCACCCCGAGACGAAGGGGCCCGTCGGCAGGACGCGGAAACGCCGCCGCCCAGGAGCGATTGCGGCAGGCTCGGGGCCAGGGCTCCAAGTGGAACGACGCGGCCGGCACCGCCGTGAAGGCCACGGGTTTCGGCACCGACCTCGGCCTCAAGGGGCTCGCGGCGGGACTCGGACGCACGGGGGCGGGCCTGCCCGAACAGCTCGCCGGGGGGCTCGACGCGGCCGGCAAGGTGGCCGGTTCCACCTTCGGCTTCTTCGGCCACCTCCTCGGCGACGAGCAGGTGGCGGATTCCGGGGTCGGCCACGCCGCGAACGCGGTTGCCAAGACCGCCGCCGAGTTCGGCTGGGGCGAAATGCTCGGCCAGCTCCCCCAACCGGTCCTCGACGCGAGGGCGGCCCGCCTGGCCGGCGGCGCCGGCGTGCTCGCCGCGGCCGACGACTTCCTCGGCGTCGAGAACCCGGCGAAGTTCGCCACCGCCACCGCGGCCGAACTCGTGCCGGCCAGCCAGGGCGGCAAGCTGCTCGGGGGCGGCGTCGACGCGCTGACCGCCGCCGGGCAGGCCATCACCGGCGACCATGCCGCGGCCTTCCGGAGCGCCGAGATCGTCGAGAACAACGCAGTGAACGGCGGATACGGCGCCGTGGCCCAGGCGGCCACCCTGCTGACGGCCCTCGCCGCCGGCGACCAGGAGGTCGTCGACAAGAGCGTCGATCGCGAGGCCGAGACCGGGCAGCGCGGCTTCTTCGCGGCCTGGGGCAACGCGGCCGGCGACCTGTGGGCCGACGCCACGGGCCAGCCCGACGCCCGCGGCGGGCGGTACGTGAACCTCGAGGAATACACGAAGGAACTGCACGAAATGGCCTGGTACAAGCCCTGGACCTGGTAGCTTCCGGGCGGGCCCGGGCGCGCGCCGGGCTCACGGGAACCAGACCCGCAGGCGGTAGCCGAAGCGGTAGCCGTCCGGCAGCGCGTGGGGTGGAAAGGCGGCGTCCCGGAGGCGCGCGGTCATGCAGGCGACCACGTCCGGCGGCAGCGCCTCGGCGTCGGTGACGCGCACCTCGCGGACGAGGCCGGTGCAGGCGATGGTGAGCTCGACCTCCAGGTCGCCGGTCACGGCGCGATCCTCGGAGACGCAGGCCTCCAGGAGGGGCGCGAGATCGTCCATCGCGGCGGCGAGCGCCTCCGGGGAGGGGGCGCCGGGCTCCGCCACGGCGGCGCCGTCGAGGGAGCCGTCGAAGGGGTCCTCCCCGTCCCAGGCG
>WGAH01000239.1 GCA_015489145.1 Deltaproteobacteria bacterium | reverse complement strand
GAACCCGCCGCCTCCGCCGCCGCGAATCGCCCGGCGCCGTCGGTGGTAGGATGCCGCCGCCGGGCGCGCCCGGCGGCGGCATCCTACCACCGACGGCGCCGGGCGATTCGCGGCGGCGGAGGCGGCGGGTTCAGCGGCAGCCCGCCGGCTCCGGGTCGAAGTCCACGTCGACGAGGCTCGCGGGCAGGCTCACGAGGAGGTCGGTGCAGGTGAGCACGCCGTCCGAGGCGCAGGCGTGACAGGTGTCGCCCTCGGCCTCGATGCGGTCGCAGGGCTCCTCGCCCTCGGGGAAGGCGACGCCGCGGATCTGCCGGGTGTCGAGGTCGCCGGCGAGGCGGACGTCCGACCAGGCCTCGGTGTCGGCGTCCACGGTGGCCGTCAGCGCGGGTTCCTCGACGAGGACGTGCCGCGTGTCGAACAGGATGGCGATCTTGTCGCCCTCGGCCGAAAAGGTCGTGTCCTCCCAGGTGCCGGGCCCGAGGGTGTAGACCGTCTCGCAGGCGTCCTGCCCGCCGTCGGCCGCCGCCACCGCCGCGGCGAGCAGGAAGCTGGTGGCGCCCTGCTCGGGGACGTTCACCAGGAGGGTGTCGCGGCTGACCTCCTCGAACATGCGCCGCAGGGCCGCCGGGCGCAGCACCGCGGCCGCCGGCAGGTCGAGGGCGTAGGTGTTGCCCTTCATGTCGACGCCCTCGGTCACCTCGCGCCCGGGTGGCTCGTCGCCGAGGTCGTAGGGTTCGAGCCCCAGCCCGCAGCCCGCCGCCAGCGCCAGCAGCGCCGCCCGGCCATCAGGCCTCCGGGGCATGGCCGCCTCCCGCGTAGAGCGCCTCGATGAGCGCGGCGTGGCGCTCGGCCACGACGGACCGCCGCAGCTTGAGGGTGGGCGTCAGCTCGCCGCCCTCCACCGAGAACGGCCGGTCGAGAAGGGCGAAGCGCTTGACCGTCTCGAAGGGGGCGAGGCGCGCGTTGACCGCGGCGACCCGCCGAGCCACCGCCGCCGCCGGCTCCCGACCCGCCTCGCTCGAGGGCACGACGAGGGCGACGAGGTAGGGCCGCGCGTCGCCGACCACCATGGCCTGCTCGACGGGCCCGCCCTCCAGCGCCTTCTCGATGTTGGCCGGCGCGATGTTCTTGCCCCCCGCGGTCACGATGATCTCCTTCTTGCGGCCGGTGATGCGGAGGTATCCCGCCTCGTCGAGAACGCCGAGATCGCCGGTGCGGAAGAAGCCTTCGGCGTCGAGGGCGGCGGCGGTGGCCTCGGGATCGGCGTGGTAGCCCGCGAACACGCCGGGGCCGCGCACGAGCACCTCGCCGTCGTCCGCGAGCCGCAGCTCGACCCCGGGCAGCGGCGGCCCGACGGTGCCGAGGCGCCGGGCGGACTCGGGGTTGAGGGTGGCCGGGGCGCAGGTCTCCGTCAGCCCCCAGCCCTCGCAGACGTGGATGCCCACCGCCTCGAACCACTCGGCCACCTCCACCGACAGGGGGGCGCCGCCGCTGATGACCACCCGCAGGTTGCCGCCGAGGCCCGCGCGCACCTTGCGGAGCACCGCGCGGTCGGCGAGGCGCCGGGCGAGGGCGAGGGTCGGGGGCAGCCGGCGGCCGGCCCGCTCCCGGGCGGCGGCGCGGCGGCCGACGCGAATCGCCACGTCGAGGACGCGGGCGGCGGCGGGCCCGCGGGAGGCCGCCCGGGCCTCGACGGCGGCGCGGACCTTCTCGAGCATGCGGGGCACGGTGACGAGCACGTCGGGACGCGCGTCCCGGAGGACCCCGGGCAGGGCGTCGATCGAGGGGGCGAACCAGCCCTGCACCTGCTCGGCGAGGCCCCGGTAGACGGCGAAGCGCTGCAGCGAGTGGGCCAGCGGCAGGAAGACGACCGAGCGGTCGCCGGGCCGCGTGGGGAAGACGTCGGCCGAGGCGCGCACCACGTCGACGAAGTTGGCGTGGGTGAGGACCGCGCCCTTGGGCGGGCCGGTGGTGCCCGAGGTGTAGACGATGGTGGCCGGCTGCTCGGGGCGCAGGGCGGCGGCGCGCCCCCGGTAGGCGGCCGGCTCCGCGGCGGCCGGGCGCAGGAGCGGCACCGGCCGCCCGCCCCACTCCGCCCCGGGCGCCGGGCGCAGCGACACGACGTGGCGCACGGGCTCGCCGGGCTCGAGGAGGGGCAGCACCTTGCCGGCCTGGGCGGCGTCCTCGACCACCAGCACCCGCGCCCCGGCGTGGCGGAGCTGCCAGGCGACCTGCTCGCCGGTGAGCGTCGGGTAGAGGCCGACGGTGATCCCGCCGAGGCCGAGCACCGCGAGGTCCACGGCGACCCAGGCATAGGAGCTGCGCGCGAGGATGCCGACGGGGACGCCGTCCTCGACGCCCAGCGCCGCCAGCCGCGCCGCGAGGCCGGCGGTGACCGCCAGGCTCTCGCGCAGGTTCAGCGCCCGCCAGCCCCGGGGCTCGGCCACCGGGCGACCCGCGCCGAAGACCTCGCCCGCCTCGGGGACGAACAGGGCGTCGGTCTCCGGGTCCCGGTCGCACCGGGCCAGGAACAGGGCGGGGACGGTCCGCATCGCGCCCATGCTACCCCCCGGCGGCGCGCCGCTCCCGGAAAGGACGGCGCCGCCTCCAGCCGATACGTTTCGCGCCCCGGGAGCGCGCGATGATCGAACCTCGCCACACCGCCTTCCTCCTCGCCGCCGGCTTCGGCCGCCGCCTGCGCCCCCTCACCGAGGCGCGCCCCAAGGCCCTCATGCCCCTGTGCGGCGTGCCGATGCTCGACCACGCCCTGGCCCTCGCCCGGGCCCACGGCCACGAGCACGTCCTCGTCAACGCCCACCACCTGTGGCAGCAGGTCGCCGCCTGGGCGAGCCTGCGCGAGGTGTCGCTCCAGGTCGAGCTTCCCGACATCCTCGGGACCGGCGGCGGGCTGCGGGTGGCGCGCGACCGCCTCGCCGAGCGCTTCGTCGTCGTCAACGCCGACATCGCCAGCGACGTGGACCTCGGCGCCCTGCTCGCCGCCTGCCCGCCCGGCGGGGCGGCCATGGCGCTGCGCCCCCTCGACGCGGGCGCCCGCATCGGGGCCGTGGAGGCCGACCCCGACGGATTCGTCGTCCACATCGCCGGCGTGGTGGGCGAGCCCCTCCACGACCCGCCCCGCACCCACTTCACCGGCGTCCACGCCATGACCCGCCGGGCCCTCGCCGCGATCCCCGCCGAGGGCGAGCAGTGCGTCGTGCGGACGGCCTACCGCGCCCTCGTGCCCCGGCGGCTGGTGCGGGGCCTGCCGCACCGGGGCGCCTGGCGCGACATCGGCACCCCCGCCGCCTACCTCCAGGCCAACCTCGACGCCCTCGCCGGCCGCCTGCCCCTGCCCGTCGACCCCTGGACCCACGGCGAGCGCCGGGGCGGCTCGTGGATCGGCCCCGG
>WGAH01000238.1 GCA_015489145.1 Deltaproteobacteria bacterium | reverse complement strand
TCCCAGCCGCCCGCGCACCTACAAGAACAAGTCGAAGAACGCCCAGGAGGCGCACGAGGCCATCCGTCCCGCCGGCAGCCGCTTCCGCACCCTCGACGTAGGCCCGCCGGTAGCCGGGGAAGGTGATCGTGCGGCCCCGCGCCACCAGGCCGGCGTCGCCGGCGCGCACCCGCACCTCCATCGTCTTGCCGAGGGCGTCGGTCATCTGGCTGGCGACGGTGCGCTTCCAGATCAGCTCGTAGAGGCGCCAGCCCTCGGCGTTGAGCTCGCGGCGGGCCTCGTCGAGGGTGCGGAAGCGGCTGCCGGCGGGACGGATGGCCTCGTGCGCCTCCTGGGCGTTCTTCGACTTGTTCTTGTAGGTGCGCGGGCGGCTGGGAAGGAAGTCGGCGCCGTACTGCTCGCGGATCAGCCCGCGGGCGGCGGCGATGGCCTGGTCGCTCAGCGCCACCGAGTCGGTTCGCATGTAGGTGATCCAGCCGTTCTCGTAGAGGTGCTGGGCCACCTGCATCGTCTGCCGCGCCGACCAGCGCAGCTTGCGGTTCGCCTCCTGCTGGAGGGTGCTCGTGGTGAAGGGCGGGCGGGGCCGGTCGCGGAAGGGCTTGTCCTCGACCTTCTCGACGACGGCCGCCGCCTCGCGAAGGGCCGCGACCACCGCCCCGGCGGCCTGCCGGTCGAGCACCACCGCCTCGGCCCGCGAGCGCTTGAGCTTGCCGCGCTTGTCGAAGTCGCGCCCCCGGGCGACCGGCCGCCCCTGCCACTCGGCCAGCTCGGCCTCGATCTGCCCGCCGCGGGCGGCGTAGCGGGCGAGCACGTCCCACCACTCGGCGCTGCGGAAGGCCATGCGCTCGCGCTCGCGCTCGACGACGAGACGCACCGCCACCGACTGCACCCGGCCGGCCGAGAGCTGCGGGCGAACCTTGCGCCACAGCAGGGGCGAGACCTCGTAGCCGAACAGGCGGTCGAGCACCCGGCGGGTCTCCTGGGCGCGCACGAGCTGCTCGTCGATGCCGCGCGGGGACTCGAGGGCGCCGCGAATCGCCTCGGGGGTGATCTCGTGGAACACGAGGCGCCGCACCGGCACCTTCGGCTTGAGCACCTCGACGAGGTGCCAGGAGATGCTCTCGCCCTCGCGGTCCTCGTCGGTGGCGAGGTAGAGCTCGTCGGCGTTCTTGAGGGCCTCGCGCAGCAGCTTCACCTGCTTGCGCTTCTCGGCCGGGATGACGTAGAGCGGCTTGAAGCCGTGCTCCACGTCGACGCCGAGCCGCGCCCAGGGCTGGCCGCGCTTGCTCGGGGGAACCTCGGAGGCGTTGCGGGGCAGGTCCCGGACGTGGCCCACGCTGGCCTCCACCCGGTAGCCCTGCCCGAGGAACCGCTTGATGGTGCGGGCCTTGGCGGGGGACTCGACGATGACGAGGGCGTTGGCCATGGGCGGGCCTCTTGCTTCGCGGGAAAAGGGGATCGGGGAGCCCTGCTACACCGGCGCCGACGGCTCCGCAAACCCGCCCCTCGCGGTGGGCTCCTCGCCAGGGGCCGGGGTAGGATGCGGTTCGTGGACGCCGACCTCGCCCGATGGCTCGATCACCTGCGCGCCGAGCGCGGCGCCAGCGCGCACACCCTGCGGGCCTACGGCCGCGAGCTGCGGGCCCTCGCCGATCAGCTCGCCGCGGAGGGGCGCGACCTGCGCGCCGCCGGCCTCGCCGACCTGCGGCGGTGGCTGGCCCGGGACGTGAACCGGCCGGGGCGGGGGCGGGGACGCCCGGGGCCGGCCACCCTCGAGCAGCGCGTGGCGGCGGCCCGCAGCTTCTACCGCTGGCTGGTGCGCCAGGGCGTCCTCGACGACAGCCCGGCCGAGCGCCTCGCGAGCCCGCGCAAGCCGCGCACCAGCCCCCGTTTCCTCGACGTGGACGAGGCGGCGCGCGTCGTCGAGCAGCCCACCCAGTCCGGGTGGTTCCACCTCCGCAACCGCGCGCTCCTGGAGCTGCTCTACGGCGCGGGGCTGCGGGTGGGCGAGGCGGTGGCCCTCGACCGGGAGGCGGTGGACCTCGAGCAACGCCTCGTGCGGGTGCTCGGCAAGGGCCGCAAGGAGCGCATCGTCCCCTTCGGCCCGCCGGCGGCCGAGGCCCTCGGCCGGTGGATGGCGGCGAGCGGAGGGCGGCGGCCGGGGCTCCCGCTGTTCCTCAACCGCTTCGGGCGGCGCCTGTCGGCGCGCTCGGCCTGGCGCATCGTCCGCGACGCCGGCGCCGCGAACGGGGTGCCGGCCGCGCACCCCCACGCCCTGCGCCACACCTGCGCCACCCACATGCTCGGGGCCGGGGCCGACCTCCGCACCATCCAGGAACAGCTCGGCCACGCCAGCCTGTCCACCACCCAGCGCTACACCCACGTCGACGTGGCCCACCTGCTGCGGGTCTACCGGGCGGCGCACCCCCGCGCCCGGGCCGAGGAGGAACCCACCGGATGAGGGCGGCCGAGCCGTGCATGCGCCAGCCGACGCGCTATCCTGGGGTCCCATGAGCGCCGAACCGACCATCGACCTGAGCCCTCGGCAGATCGAGGAGCTCGAGCGCCTCGCGCGGCTCGCCCAGGGGGGCAGCCACTACCAGCTCCTCGGCGTCGAGCCCGACGCCGACGGCAAGGCGATCCAGCAGGCCTACTACGAGCTCTCCCGGAAGTGGCACCCCGACCGCTTCTTCCGCAAGGAACTCGGCCCCTACGCCGAGGTGCTCGAGAGCGTGTTCATCGCCATCGCCGAGGCCTACCGCATCCTCGGCGACGACGCGCGCCGCGCGGTCTACGACATGCGGGACCGGCGCGGGGGTGGCACCCCGCCCTCGCCGATGGCCCACGAGGACGCCCCGGTCTACGAGGCCAGCCTGCCCCGGCGCCAGGCCGCCTCCTCCCGATCGGTCGCCTCCCGGTCGCAGGCGCCGAGCGCCTCCCGGTCCAGCAGCCGGAGCACCTCGCGATCGAGCGCGTCGAGCGGCGCCTCCCGCGCCGACGCCCCCGCGACTCCCCGTCGCCGGCGCATCCCGCGCTCCCGCGGCCTCCGCAAGGTGCGGGCCGAGCTCGTCGCCCGGCTGCGGCGGGCCCGCCGCCACTACGAGGAAGGCAAGGCGGCCTTCGAGC
>WGAH01000237.1 GCA_015489145.1 Deltaproteobacteria bacterium | reverse complement strand
GGAGCGTGCCCGGGGGCGACTCCTCGCCGAGGGTGTGCAGCTCGCCGGAGTCGTCCTCGACGGTCACCTCGACGCCGACCGGGGTGCCCAGCGCGTCGAAGGCGACGTAGAAGCGGCCGCGGGCCAGGGCCTCCTCGGCCGCGGCGGGGGTGTCGTCCTCGACGAGCAGGTCGTTGGCGAACCACCGGAGCATGCGCCGGTAGGAGTCGCCGCGCTCGCCGTCGCGCAGCACGATGGGCAGCGCGTTTTCGTGGGCATCGGTGCCGCCGCTTCCGGCGACGATGCGCTCGCCGGCCACGCGCTGCTGCAGGGCGTCCCAGGCGGCGATGCTCGGCTCCTGCTCGATGAGGACCGCCAGGAACAGCAGGTCGGGCTCGGCGGTGCCCTCGGCGTCGGTGAAGGGGGCGATGTCGGCCAGCCAGCCGGCGGCGTCGAGGCCGAGGTACTCGGAGCGGATGTCCGGGGCGAACATCGCGTGGAGGTTGAACAGCTCGACGCCGCGCAGGCCCGCGTCGACCAGCTCGCCGAGCTTCTCGCGGTCCTTGCTCTCGGTGTGGGCCTGCCAGACGGTGCCCCCCGCCGCGGCGAGGTCCCCGACGGCCTCGGGGGTGTAGGTGTTGTAGATCGCGTCGTTTTCTTCGGCGTCCTCGCCGGGGTGCCCGTCCAGGGCCAGGGGCATCAGCTCGTCCTCGACGCCGGGCAGCCAGGTGACGACGTGGCCGTCGTCGCAGGTGATGCGCATCGCCACGGCGGCGGCGGGATCGGCCGGTTCGCCGGCGGCGTCGAGGAGCACGTCGCCGTCGCGGGGGTGGGTGATGCCCTCCCAGGGCTGGAACGCGAAGTAGGAGGGGTGGTCGCTCAGGAAGGCGTAGTCGACGTGGGTGGCGCACAGGCCGGCCCGCAGGTCGGCGAGGCAGTCCTCGTTCGGGGCCCCGTCGGGCAGCGGGTCGCCGTCGCAGGCGTCGTGCGACCAGGGCGAGTGGAGGTGGGCGATCGCCCGCCGCACCCGGTAGCCGGCCACGTCGGGGATCTCGTCGGCGGCGGCGGGAACGCCGCTGCTCCACGGCACGGTGTCGGGGGCGCGGGCCGTGTCCGCCCCGGTGTCGGCGGGGGGGTCCGAGCAGGCGGGAAGGCCCAGGAGGAGCAGGCGGAGGCGGCGGAAACGGGGGGTGCGGTGTCGGGTCACGCGCGGAGTATAACGGCGAGGCGGCGGACCCGGAGCCGGCTTGCGGCCGGGGGGCGGTTCCGCTACGTACCGCGCCGCGCCCCCGTAGCTCAGGTGGATAGAGCGGCTGATTCCTAATCAGCAGGCCACAGGTTCGAATCCTGTCGGGGGTACTCGGCTCGTCCGGCGGCGGTCCCTCGGGGCCGCCGCCGTCGTGGTTCGGGGCCGCCCTCGCCGCGCCCGCGGGCGGCCCGGCCGGGGGGGGACGTTCGTCGGACTTTCGTCGATTCGACGAAGGTCTTCGTCAGATCGACGAAGGTCCTCGCGGGGCCTCCATGAAAACATGGGTTGTACCGGGATCGCGAATTCGCCCCTCGTTGGCACGCTCCTTGCTTCCTACCCGGCCGAGGAGGGCGAGATGAAGAGCCTGTCTCGGAAGAACCGGAGCGATGGAAGAAGGAACCGGCGGCGCCTGCGGGCGGTCGCGGCGGGGCTGGTGGCGGCGGCGCTGGCCTGCCGGGCGCTGCCGGCGCGGGCGCCGGCGGTGGCCGGGGGACTGCCCGATCCGCCCGATCTGGACGGGGTGCTGCTGGTGCGCGAGCGCTTCGTCGTGGCGGGGGTCGAGCGCAGCGCCAACCGGGTCGAGCGCTTCGACGCCGCCGGCTGCTGGTCGATGGCCGCCAACACCTGGTTGTGGGTGACCGACCCGGGCCTGCGCCGCGCGTCGGCGCGCGGGCTGCACTTCAACGCCCCCTTCGGGCCGCGCTGGTTCTGCCTGGAGCCCGGCGACCTCGCCGAGCTGCGCGCCGCCATCGCCGCCTCGCGCTTCAGCTCCCGACCCGTCGCCGCCGGCGAGGTGGCGGAGCGCTGGAGCGCGCCGGGGGCGGAGGGCCCGCGGGTCGCCACCTTCCCGGTGGGTCGCCCGCCCCCCGGCCTCACGCCCCTGGTCGAGGCCCTGCTCGCCCTGGCCGGGCGCGGCGTGTGGGGCCTGTCGCCCGAGGACGGGGCGGCGGCGCGCGGCGAGGCGCCGGGCCCCGGGCCGCCGGGGTAGGGGAGCCCGGGAGGTGGCGCGTGGCGAGCTGGGACGCGGTCGTGGTCGGAGCCGGCCCCGCGGGGTCGGCCTTCGCCCGGGAGGCGGCGGCCGGCGGCGCCCGCGTGCTGCTCCTCGACCGGGCGCGCTTCCCCCGGGACAAGACCTGCGGCGACGCGCTCGGCCTCGACGCCCTGCGCGAGCTCGCCGAGGCGGGCCTGGAGGACCGGGTGCGCCGGGCGGCCGAGGTCTCCTTCGACGGGGTGCGCCTCGTCGCCCCTTCCGGGGCCGCCGTCGAGCTCACCACCCGGGACCGGCGCATCGCCGGCTTCGCCACCAGCACCGCCTGCGTGCCCCGGCGGGTGCTCGACGCGCTGCTCGTCGAGGCCGCCGTCGAGGCCGGGGCCGAGCTCCGCGAGGGCGCGGAGGTGGTGGAGCCGGTGGTCGAGGCCGGCGGGCGCGCCGCCGGGGTGCGCCTGCGCGGGGGCGAGGTGGTGCGCGCTCCCCTGGTGGTGGGCTGCGGCGGCGAGCGCGACCCGGTGCGCCGCCTCGCCGGCCCCCGCCGCGGCCCGCGGGCCTTCGGCATCCGGCTGTACCACGAGGGCCTGCGCGAGCCGGTCGACCTGCCGACGATCAGCTTCGCCCGCTACGTGCTGCCCGGCTACGGCTGGGTGTTCCCCGTCGCCCCCGACCGGGCCAACGTCGGCGTGGGCCTGCGGGCGGGCGACCTTCGCGGCCGCAACCTGCGGCGGCTGCTGGAGCGCTTCGTCGCCTCCGACCCCTGGGCCCGGCGCTGGCTCGCCGGCGCCCGCCCCGCCGGGCCGGTGCGCGGCTGGCCCCTGAGCATGGGCGCGGCGGACCCGCGCGCGGCCGGCCCCGGCTGGATGCTGTGCGGCGACGCCGCCGGCCTGGTCCACCCGGTGACCGGCGAGGGCATCGGCGCCGCCCTCGCCTCGGGACGCATGGCCGCCCGGGCGCTGCTCGAACGCGGCGAAGACGCGCCCACGGTCTACCAGGAGGCCGTCCGCGGGCGCTTTTCCGCGAACTTCCGCGCCGCGGCCCTCGCCGCGGCCCTCGTGCGTCGCCCGGCGGTGGTGGAGCGCCTCGTGCGGCAGGCGGGGCGGCGCTTCGAGCTCGGCACGGCGCTCGCCGCCATGGTGAGCGGGGCCTGGCCCACCACCCGCGCCTTCCGGCCCGCCAACCTCCTGCGGGTGCTCTGGTAGGCGCGCGAAGCCAGGGAGGAGGCGGGCGATGGGGGAGAGGGGGCGCGGTGCGCCCCCGCGGCCTTGACACCCCGGCGGGGCCTCATTAGATGTCCGGCACCGTCGCGGGGTGGAGCAGTCCGGTAGCTCGTCGGGCTCATAACCCGAAGGTCGAGGGTTCAAATCCCTCCCCCGCATCCAGCTGGCCCGGCCTCCTTGGAGGTCGGGCCTTCTTCGATCCGGCGGTCGCCGGCTCGCCGGAGGAGGGAGCATGCGGAGGCGGGCGGGAATCCTGGCGGGGCTCGGCCTGCTGCTCGGCGTGCTCGCCGGCGGTCGGGCGGAGGCGACGACGGCCGCGCCGCTGCCCGCCGGCGGGCGGGTGGTCTACGCCGGGCTCGGCCTGGGCGGGTTTTCGGCCCGCGACGAGCTGGACGGCTCCGGCCGGCGCGTCTCCGTGCCCACCGACCCGGTCTACGCGGCCCGCGCCGACCTCTACGCGGCGGCGGGCCTGCGCGGCGGCTGGGGGATCGAGGCCTCGCTTCCGCTGGTCGCGATCTCGGCGGTGGACCGGGCGGACACCCTGCCCTGCGGCAGCCTGTCGATTCCCGACTACTGCGCGCCGGTGTGGACGGCCGGCTCGGCCCAGGTGCGCCTGCGCCGCGCGGTCCTGCGCGCGCCGGTGGTGGCCGCTCCCTTCCTCGGCCTGGCGGCCGACCCCTGGAACCGGGCCACGCGCGGGCGCTTCACCACCGCCGGCGACGGCACCGTCGACCTGCTGCCGGGGCTGGCGCTCGGCCGCGACCTCGAGGTCCGCGGCGTCGCCGTCGACGCCTGGGCCTGGGGGGCCTACGCCTGGCGCTTCGGCTGGCGGGTCGAGGACCCGAGCTCCGGCGCCTTCCGGGCCCCCGGCGACGAGGTGCGCGGCGGGGCGGGCCTGCGCCTGCACCCGGCCGGCCGCCTCGCCTTCGAGGTGGCGGGCGAGGGGATGCAGCGCCTGTGGGGCGTGCAGTGGGACGACGGCTACGAGGCCCGCTGGTTCGGCACCGACGACCGCTGGGTGGTGCTGCGCACGGCGGCGGTGGCGGTGCGGGGCAAGCTTTCCCTCGACCTCGGGCCGGCGATGGGGCTGCACCTGTCGGCCCAGCGGGTGGTGCTGAGCCGAAACGGCGCGCCGGGGGCCTTCGACGTGGCCCTGGGCCTGCACCGCTACTTCGCGCCCGGCGGCTGAAGGCCCGCCTCGCCGACGCCCACCGCGGCGAAAGGCGGACGAAAACCGTCCGCCTCGCGGGCTGACGCGCCTGCCCCCACCCGTTAGGCCCGGCGGAAAGCGAGGTGAAGATGGTGACCGCCGCAGACGACACCGCCGCGAGCCTGCCGAGCCGCGACGAGACCCGGGAGCTCGTGCGCGACGCCCGGGCCCTGGTCAAGGCCCTCGGCGCGCTGGAGCGCGTGCTCGACGACCCGGAATCCGCGAAGGTCCAGGCGGCCCTGGCGGCGCTGGAGGCCTGGCGCGAGCGCGACCTCGCCGCCGTCGAGGCCGGGCTGCGCGCCTGGCTCGACGAGGACCGGCGCACCCGCGGGCGCCGCCTGCGCGAGGGCCTCGAGGCCGCCGCCGCCGAGCGCGGCCTGGCGATGGCCGTGGTGGGCCGCCAGCCCCTGGAGCTGCGGCTGCCGCCGGTCTCGGTGGTCGTCGACCTCGACGCCGACGAGGCCCGGGTGGGCTTCGCCCGCGAGGTCCTCGAGACCTGCCCGGCCCGCGCCGACCGCATCCTGGCGGCGCGCGACCGGGCGATCAAGACCCTCGAGGGCCGCCGGTGGGACCCGGCCGCCTTCCACGGGCAGCTCCGCGAGGCCTGGCGCCGCGCCGGTGGCCGCGACTGGGTCGAGCTGGGCCGGGTCTTCCCGGAACTCCTGTTCGTGCGGCAGTCGCGCCGCTTCTTCCAGGACCCCTCCGCGAAGAACTACGCGCCCTACTCCCGCGGGCGCTTCGCCTACGACCTGTGGCGCCTGCGCCGCGACCGCGCCCTGGTGGTCGACGGCTGGCGCCTCGCCCTCGGCCCGGCCACCGGCGGCAGCACCCGCGACAAGAAGCGCGTGTTCTGGCTCGAGGACGACCGCGGCCGCGGCGGCTGGCACCTGACGATCCGCTTCGTGCGCGAGGAGCCCACCGATGCCTGATCCCGCCCGTCCCGACGCCGAGCTCGCCCGGCACATCCTCCAGCGCGTCGGCGAGTCGGGGCAGCCCCCCGAGCGCGGCATCGAGCACCTCAACGTCGGCAACGAGGGGCTGCTGTCGGTGCTCGAGCGCGAGTACCTCGACCCGATCGCCCGCACGGGGCGCGGCAGCAGCTTCAAGCTGGTGCAGGCCTACTACGGCGGGGGCAAGACCCACTTCCTCACGGTGGTGCGGCAGCTCGCCTGGCGCCGGGGCATGGCCGCCGCCGTCGTGGGCCTCTCGCCGCAGGAATGCCCCTTCGACGACGCGGTTCGCATCTACGGGGCCGTCGCCCGGGAGCTCACCTGGCCGCCGGCCGACCCGGCGGTGCTGCCGGCCCGCGGCATCGAGCACGCCCTGCGCACCGCCGTCGAGACCCGCCTCGACGAGGTGGGCGAGGACGCCCTGCTCCTCTGGCTCGAGCGCGACTTCCGGCGCCTCCCCGTCGACTCCACGAGCTACCGCCGCGCGGTGCGGGCCTACGCGCGCGCCGTCATCACGGACGACCCGGACGTCGAGGAGGTCGCCGGCGCCTGGCTCCGCGGCGACTCGGTGGGCCGGGACGAGGCCCGGGCGCTGGGGATCCGCGAGCTCCTCGACCGCAGCAACGGCTTCCGCTTCCTCCGCAGCCTGGTGCAGGTGCTCCAGCACCTCGGCGCGCCGGGCATGCTCCTGGCCTTCGACGAGCTCGACCGCGTGCTGTCCCTGCCGAGCCGCCGCCGCCGGGCGGTGGCCGACAACCTGCGCGAGCTCATCGACCTGTGCGGGCGCGAGGCCCTGCCCGGGCTGCTGATCCTGTACGCGGTGCCGCCCGAGTTCATGCGCGAGGTCGTGCAGGAGTACCCGGCCCTCCAGCAGCGCCTCGAGGGGCCCTCCACCCTGAGCGAGCGCAGCCCCCAGGCCGCGATCATCGACCTCGAGCACCTCGACTTCTCCGACCAGGAGCTGCTCTACCGCATCGGCCGGCGCCTGCTGGACCTCGTCGAGATCGCGCGCGGGGTGAGCCTCGACCCGCGGGTGCAGGAGGCCAACCTGCGCGGTCTCGCCGAGCGCCTGGCGCGGCAGTCCTTCGAGGTGGGCCACCGCCGCACCTTCGTCAAGGCCGCCGTCGAGATGCTCCACGACCAGGCCGTCGAGGAGCGCCTGCTGTCCCCCGACGAGGTCGAGACCCTCGCCGGCGGCGAGGCGGCGATCCACGTCCTGCCCGGCGCGGACACCGACTTCGAGGAGTTCTGAGATGCGCCCGGGCGAGCGGGTGCGGCACGCGGTCCTCGGCGAGGGCGAGGTGGTGCGCCTCTTCGACGGGGGGCGCATGGCGCTGGTGCGCTTCGACGGGCGGCCGACCCTGCCGAACATGGTGCCCGTCCGCCGTCTCGAGCCTCTCGATGGCGCGCCGGAGCCGCCGTCCGCCCCGGAGCCGCCGGCCGCGCCGGCCTCCCCCGCGCCGCGACCGCCCGCGCCGGAGCCGCTGGCCGCGCCGGCCTCCTCCGCGCCGCGACCGCCCGACCCGGAGCCCGAGCCCCCGTCCGCGCCCTGGCTCCGCCGGGCCGTCGATGCCCGGGAGCGCGCGATCCTCGACGCCCGGCAGGCCCTGGAGGCCCTGCGCCTCGGGGTGGTCCCCGGTCGCGAGCTCCACGCGATCACCGTCGACCGCCACGTCGAGATCGCGCGGCTCGACGAGCTGTTCGAGCTCGGCCGGGGCATGCTGGTCGTCTCGGGGCAGTACGGCACCGGCAAGACGCACCTCGTCGAGATGGCCGAGGCCAAGGCGCTCGAACGCGGCTTCCTCGTCGCGCGCACCACCTTCGACCCGGTCGAGGTGCCCCCCTCGCATCCCCTGCGGGTCTACGCCGCCGTGATTCGCGGGCTCGTCTACCCGGGGGGCGGGGCCGGCCTGCGGCCGCTCCTCGACCGCCTCGGCCCCAGCGCCGAGCACCTCGGCGGTTCCCGCTGGCACCGCTGGCTCAGCCCGGCCCTGTTCGCCCACCACCACGCCCCGGCCGATCTCGAGCAGGCGGTGGTCGAGTTCGTCGAGGGGCGCGGGCGCGAGGACCACCGCGGCCTCCACCGCCGCCTGGCCAACCTCGGCTACGGCGGCGGGCCGATGTACGCCCTGCCCGACTACCGCACCTTCGGGCAGGTGATGGCCTACCTCCTCGGCGGCATCGCCGCCTGGGCGCGCGACGCCGGCTGGCGCGGGCTGGCGGTGCTCCTCGACGAGGCCGAGTACCTCGACCGGCTGGAGCGCACCTCCCGCGAGATGGCCGAAAACGTCCTCCGCTACCTCGCCATGGCCTGCCTGCCGGACGCGGACCTCGCCTTCGACCCCGGCCGGGTGCGGCGGGGCGGGCAGCGGGTCCACCGCGCGGTTCCCCACCGCTTCGACGACGACCAGCCCCTCTCGGTGGTGTGCGCCTTCACGCCGAACCCCGAGGTCGAGGGCGTGCTCCGGGAGCTGTTCGCCCGCCCCGGCCACCGCCTCGACCTCGAGCCGATCGGCGGCGACCAGTACGCGCTCCTCGCCGACAAGGTCCACGACCTCGCCGCCCGCGCCTGGCCGGGCTTCTCGGCCCTCCCGGCGCACCGGCGGCGCCTGGCCCGGGCCCTGCAGGACGGCTGGGACGAGGGCGTGGTGCAGACCACCCGGCAGGCGGCCCGCATGGTGGTCGAGTTCTGGGACCTCTACCGCGCCGACCGGGCCCGGGCCCTGGCGGCCCTGGACGGGGCGTGAACCCGGCCGAGTACCGGGCGGCCCTGCCCCGGGCCTACGACGCCCTCATCGCCCGCCACGGCGGGCCCAACGCCGTGCAGCTCGCCGCCGCCCCGCCGATCCTGGCGGGCCGCGACGTGCTGATCACGGCGCCCACGGCTTCGGGCAAGACCGAGGCCTACCTCGTGCCGCTGGTGCAGCGCTGGCTCGACCGCGAGGCCGGGGGGCCGCCCCGCCTCCTCGTCGTGAGCCCCACCCGGGCCCTCGTCAACGACCTCGCCCGTCGCCTGCGCGAGCGCCTGGCCCGCATCGGCGTCGAGGTGGGACGCTGGACGGGCGACCACCGCGACGGCGGCCGGCTCCAGGCGCTGACGGTGCTCACCCCCGAGGGCCTCGACAGCCGCCTGGCCCGCGAGCCGGCGGCGCTCGCCCGGGTGGGCGGCCTGGTCCTCGACGAGCTGCACGTCCTCGACGGCACCCCGCGCGGCGACCAGCTCCGCATCCTCGTCGAGCGCCTCCGGCGGGAGCGGGGCGAGGGGGCCCCGCCGCTCCAGGTGGTGGCCGCCAGCGCCACCGTCCCGGACCCGCCGGGGGTCGCCGGCCGCTACCTGCGCGAGGCCGCCATCGTCGACGTCGGCGGCCACCGGCCGATTCGCGTGCGCATCGTCCGCGGCACGGCCCTGGTCCAGGTCGAGGCCGAGCTTCGCCGGGAGCTGGAGCGGGGGTTCCGCAAGGTGCTGCTCTTTTGCAATTCCCGCGCCGAGACCGAGGAAACCGCCGCGTTCTTCCGGGGGCGGCGGCTCTTTTCCGGCGCGGTGGTCGCGCACCACGGCAGCTTGTCGCGCACGGTGCGCCTCGAGGCCGAGCGGCGGTTCCTCGGCGCGCCGGTGGCGCTGTGCGTCGCCACCAGCACCCTCGAGGTCGGCCTCGACATCGGCGACGTCGACCTCGTCGTCCTCCTCGGGGCGCCGCCGGACGTGGCGAGCCTGGCGCAGCGGGCCGGCCGGGGCGGGCGCCGGCGGCCCCACAACCACGTCCTCGCCTTCGTGTCGGGGGCCTTCGAGGAAGCGGTGCTCCGGGTGCTGCTCCGGGGGTGGCGCGCCGGCGACTGGTACCCCCCGCCCGACGCCTTTCGCGCCGGCGTCCTCGTGCAGCAGGCGCTGAGCGTGCTCCACGCCCGGCACTCCCGCACCGTCGACGCCGCCGCCCTCGCCCGGCGCCTGCCCCCCGACCTCGCCGCCGAGTGGGACGCCCCGCGGTTGGAGCGGGTGCTCGCCGCCGCCGCGAAGGCGGGTTGGCTGGTTCGGGTGCCGGTGGGCGAGGGCCGGGTGGTCTACCGCGTGGGCGAGCGGGCCGAGGGGCCCTGGCGGCGGGGGTCACTGCACGGCAACATCGAGGGCGACGTCGGCGGGGTCGAGGTGGTGGATCGCCTCACCGGGGTCACCCTCGGGCAGGTGCCCCGGAGCGACGGCCCCATCGTCCTCGGCGGGCGGGCCCGCGCCACCCGGGTGGTGGCCGCCGGCAAGGTCGTGGCCGATCCGGGCCGGCGGCCCCTGGAGGGCCGGCCGAGCTTCGGGCGCGGCAGTGCGTTCCCGGTGCCCGCCTCCCTGGCGACGGCCGCCCTCGCCGGGGCCGGCATCCCGCACCCCTCCCGGGTGCGCGTCCCCGACCAGGGCATCGTGATCCTCTTTCACGGCCTCGGCCGCCTCGGCGGTCGGGTGCTCGCCGCCGCCCTGCGTTTCGCCCGGGCGGTGGGGCACGGACGGGGGCAGGTGCTCCGGGCCGGGCCCTACGCGGTGGTGCTCTCCGGCGGCGCCGATCCCCGCGCCGCCGGGCCGACCTCCCCGGAGGCCCTCGCCGGGGGCGGTTCGGGGGCCGGGCCGGACTGGCGGCGCTGGCCGGGGCCCGCGGTGGCCGAGGCCGCCCTGCGCGCCGGCCACGACAAGCTCCTCGCCGGCGCCGGGCTCGGGCGCTTCCACGCGGTGCTCCCCGAGCCCGAGCGGCTGGCGGTGGCCGAGCGCCTCGCCGACCTCGACGCGGTGCGGCGCCTCCTCGCCGCCGGACCGCCGCCGGAGGTCGAGCCCCCGGACGAGGCCGCCGTCTTCGAGCTGTGGATCGAGGCGGCCTGGGCCTGAGGCGGTGGAGGCGCGGATGGACGACGAGCGGGCGAACTTCGAGGCCATCGCGGCGCTGCTCGAGGAGATGGAGGCATTCCTCGACCATCCCGCCACGGTGCCCCTCCACGACCCGCTCTACGCGCTGCTCGGCGGCGAGCGCGACCGCGAGGCCGTCGCCGCCGCCCGACGCGCCGCGCGCCGGGTCCTGGAGCGCTGGCCCGACCACCCGCTCGCCGGGCGGGTGCGGCAGGCGCTGGGCCTGGGCGCGGCCCCGGAGCCGGACCTGGGCGAGGTGCTCGCCCGCCACGGCCCCGGCGGCGGGGGCGACCCGGTGGCGGAGGTGGCGCGTCGCCTGGCCGAGGCCGACCGCCGGGAGGCGATCCTCCGGGAGCGCGTGCGCCTCCTGGAGGCCGAGCTGGCCGGGGCCCACCGCCTGAGCAACGGCCTGGCCGCCGCCGGCGCCCTCGCGGCGGTCTTCGCCGTCGTCGGCTGGCTGGTGGCCCTGGGTCTCATCCCGGT
>WGAH01000236.1 GCA_015489145.1 Deltaproteobacteria bacterium | reverse complement strand
GGTGCAGTTGCCGTGGTCCCAGGCGGTGCCGGTGCCGGCGGCCCGCCGGCACCGGCACCGCCTGGGACCACGGCAACTGCACCACCGCCGACGGCGGCCTCGTCGGCTACTGGTACGCCGGCGAGGAGTCCCCGGGCCACGCCGGCGAGGTGATCACCGTGCCGCGCTCGGTGAACGTGCGCGCCGACTACCCCGACAAGCACAACGGCTACGACGCCCGCGCCCCCGTGCGCTGCACCCTCGCCGAGGGCGACCGGGTGCGCCTCAGCCAGGAGCCGATCCAGGTGCCCGGCGACGCCTGGTGGGTGCCCCTCCAGAGCGGCGACCTGCTCGAGTAGGCGCTACCACGGGGCCACGAGGTCGAGCACCAGCCCCGGCCCCTCCACCCGCACCGGCCCGGCCCCGGCGCCGAAGCCGAAGCTCCAGGCGGCGCCGCCCCCGTCCTCGCAGTCGAAGCGCAGGGCGTCGTCGTAGAGGGCGTAGAAGGTGTCGACCTCCACGCCGAGGGCGGTGGCGCAGGTCCAGCCGTGGGCGATGTTGCGGTCGCCGTCCTCGGGGAGCGCGTCGGCCAGGCGCACCGGGCCCTCCACCGCCGCCTCGCCCACCGCCAGCTCCTCCAGCACCAGGCCGGCGTCCAGGGCCAGGCGAATCGTGCCCGCCGCCGCCCCGTCGCTCCACACCAGCCCCCGGCGCAGCTCGATCGCGCCGTCGGCGTCCACCCGTCCCCGCACCAGGGCCTCGTCGGCGGGGGCATCCTCGCCGCCGTCATCCCGCCAGGTCCACGTCCGGCTGCCGTCGAGGGGCACATAGGCGGCGAGGTCGAGGGTCGCGTCGCCTCCCGGCGTCTCGCCGCCGCCGCAGCCGGCCAGCGCCGCCCCGAGCCCCGCCAGCAGCGCGCCGAGCCTCATTCGTCCCACCAGAAGGGCAGGTGGTTGTCGGACTCCAGGCGCTGCCCCGGCAGCCAGAAGGGCACGCTCGACGGGTCCTCGCCGGCCTCGGCCGCCGCGAGGTCGATGGCCGAGACGTAGATCTGCGGCATCGTCACGTTCGCCGCCGGGTAGTCGCGTTCGGACGAAAAGGCGAGCCACAGCACGTCGTCGTCGGGCAGCGGCCCCCAGCGCGGGTAGCTGTTCTTGACCCCGCCGGCGTTGGCGCGATCCAGCGCCAGCGTCTCGCCGGTCTCGGTGTCGAGCAGGAACACCTCGGCGCCCTCGCTGGCGTAGCCCGAGCCCACCGTGCGGTCGTAGGCCAGCCAGCGCCCGTCCGGCGACCAGGCCGGGTAGTAGTAGTTGTACGTGTCGTCGGGGGGGACGACCACCTCGGGCGCCGAGATCGCGAGCGTCTCCTCGTCGAAGTCCACCACCGCGATCCCGCCCCCCTCGAAGTCGAAGTCGCTCAGGATCGGCCCCTGGGCCAGCACCAGCGCGATGCGCGCGCCGTCCGGCGACCAGTCGGGCTGGGTGGGGTAGCCCTCGTCGAAGGTGTACGTCGCGAGGAGCCGGCCGTCCTCCACCGCGTACAGCTCGGCCTTGCCCGCGTCGGTGGAGAACATGTAGCGCCCGTCGGGCGACACCGTCTTGAAGCTCGTGCGCTTGCCGTCCTCCGGCGGCACCATCACCGTCGGCTCGTCGGGGTCGGAGATGTCGATGATCGTGAAGCGCCCGTCCACCCCGTCGTGGGTGACGACCATGACGTCGGCGGCGTTGCTCACCGAGTGGCAGCCGGTGCACTGGCCCCCCGAGTCCTCGGCGGTCCAGAAGGGCTCCGCCTCGGCCGAGCCGAAGGGGATCCGCATGATCGCCTCGCTGGCGCTCTCCCAGTAGAGCACGCTGCCGCGGGCGTCGATGCGGTTCACCCCCACGTCGATGGGGGCGCTTTCCCGCACGTCCGACAGCCCCCCGTCCGACCAGCCGGCGGTGGCGACGCTCACGGAGACCTCGCCGCCGGAGTTCGAGGCCGCCGCCCGCGCCCACAGGTCGGCGTCGCTCGTCCAGCTCCCGGTGGCCGGCGCGTAGACGCGGATGTCGGTGATCGCGCTCCGCAGCCGGATGCGCGCCACGTCGGCGTCGTCGGGCTGGTCCCAGAAGAAGGCCAGGCCCTCGACGTTGCGCGGCACCACCACCCCGTCGGCGGGGTAGCGGATCGCCACCGCGTCGGAGGTCTCGGGGGAGGCGGCGGCGAAGGCCTCGGGCACCGCCGGGTCCACGCCCTCCTCCACGATGTCGGCGGTGTAGACCACCGTGACCTCCGCCCGCCCCTCGACGCCGAGGTGACTCGCGACCACCTCGGTGATGCCGCCGTTGGCGTCGGTGGTGGTCAGCACCCCGGAGGGGCTCATCTCGCCGACGCTCAGGTTGGTGTGCGACCAGCTCACCAGGTCGAGGGGGCCCTCCTCGCCGTCGGCGAAGACCGCCACCGCCGAGAACGCGATCTCGGCCGGCGAACCGTCGCTCACCTCCACCGTCACCTCGTCGGGCTCCACCCGGATCGCCGTCACGTCGCCGGCGCCCCGCCCGCCGCCGCAGCCGGCGAGGAGCGCCGCCCAGCCGAACCGCCGCCTCACCGCGCCCCCCCGCTGTCCAGGCCCGTCTCGACGGCCGGGCCGCCCATCCAGTCGGTGTAGCTCACCTCGATGCCCGCGCCGGGGCCCGGGATGGCGAAGCCGTCGAAGACCAGCGTGTTGTCGCCCGCCTCGTAGCGCCAGCCGTGGCGGTCGCGGCGGTGGACGAGCGCGCCGTCCACGCGCACCTCCATCGTGTCGGGGGCCGGCACCGCCTCGAGGGCGAAGGCGGCGTTCATGCCGAGGACGTGAAAGGCGACGCGCTCGAGCAGGGCGTCCTGGTCGGCGGCGCAGATGCTCTCGCGCCGCCCCCCCGAGGCCTCGGCGGCGGCGACGTAGGCCTCGCCGGCGTCGGCGGCGGCAAGCGCGCTGGCGCAGCCGGCCGGCGGGTCGCCGACGATGGCGCTCACGACGGTGCTTCCCTCGCGAAGGGCCGCCAGCTCGTCGAGAAAGGCGTCCGGGTCGAGGCCGGAGTGGTCGTCCTCGTCCGAGAAGAAGACGACCTCGAGGTCGGCGTCGGGGCGCCAGGCTCCGGCGTTCACCCCGTCGGGGTCGGCGGCGAGGAGGGCGGCGGAAAAACCCTGCTCGTCGCGGCTGCCGTCGCTGTCGGCGAGGACGCGCTCGGCGAAGGCGTCGACCAGGTCGTCGTCCTCGGGGGTGAGCACCCCGCCGAGCAGCGCGCCGGGCTCCCCCGAGGCCCCGGAGAGGTCGGTGGTGGTGACCCCGAGGCGCCAGTCCACCGCGGCGACGGTGAGGAAGTCCATGAAGCCGGCGGCGTGCTCGGCGAGGGTGGCCTGCTCCTCGGCCATGGAGGCCGAGTCGTCCACCACCCACAGCACGTCCACCCCGGCGTCGCGGGACGGCTGGGTCCAGCCCTCGTGGTGCACCTCGCGGGCGACCTGGTAGTCGATGCAGCCCGCCGGGGCGGCCAGGACGAGGCAGGCCAGGGCGCGGTGGAGACGCGAGCGCACGGCGGGCAAGGTAGCACGGAGGCCCCGGGGGCGGACAGGCGCCGGCTCCGCCCGGGGCGGGACCGCCGCCCCCCCGATCAGCTTTTCGCCAGGATTCACACCTTTCCGCCCGAAGCCTGCGCGCGCCGCGTTGACGCGACTGACACGTCAGTCTAGTGTCGCCTCCAGCCGGGCGCCGCGCCCCGCGACCTCCCCCGACGCGCCCGGACCCGCGAGGCTCCCATGCGCGCTCCCCTCCGCTACGTCGGCATCGACCTCGGCTCGGAGACCGTCAAGCTCGTCGAGCTGCGCCGCGACGGCCCCGACGCCCCCCTGCGCCTCCACGACCGCGTGTCCGTCGAGCACCACAAGGACCCGGCCGGCACGCTGCTGCGCCTGCTGTCCGCGCTCGACTGGGACGGCGTGACCGCCGCCACCGCCACCGGCCGCGGCAGCCGCCTGCTCACCTGCGAGCGGGTGCCGACCAAGGCCGCCATGGCCCGCGGCGCCCTCCACCGCCACCCGGACCTCGTGCCCGGCCTCGTCGTCCACATCGGCGGCCACGGCTTCAGCGTCCTCGAGCTGCGCCGGGGCGGCCAGCACGCCTGGAAGGAGAACAGCCGGTGCAGCCAGGGCACCGGCAACTTCCTGCGCCAGCTCGTCGGCCGCTTCGACCTCGACGTGGAGCAGGCGAGCCGCCTCGTCGAGAACGTCGAGAACCCCGCCGCCCTGTCCGGCCGCTGCCCGGTCATCCTCAAGACCGACATGACCCACCTCGCCAACAAGGGCGAGGACCGCGCCGCCATCCTCGCCGGCCTCTACGACGCGGTCTGCGAGAACGTGCAGGTGCTGATCAAGCCGCGCCTCATCGAGGGGGTCGCCGAGGGGGCCCAGCCGAAGGTGCTGCTCGCCGGCGGGGTCACCCAGGCCGAGCGCGTGCGCCGCAACTTCCGCCGCTTCCTCGCCGAGCGCGGCCTGGAGCTCGTCGAGGAGCCCCC
Source organism: Deltaproteobacteria bacterium (assembly GCA_015489145.1). Classification (GTDB taxonomy): domain Bacteria; phylum Myxococcota_A; class UBA796; order UBA796; family UBA2385; genus S143-5. The sequence goes on along the minus strand of WGAH01000236.1, from coordinate 6,251 downwards.
CGAGGAGGCGCTCTACGTCGACGCCCTCGGCGCCGCCCTCGTCGCCGCCGAGCACGGCGCGCGCCCGCCCGCCCTCGACGCCCTGGTGCGCGCCGAGAGCGACCACAGCTTCGACCGGGTGCCCGCCCTGCACACGGCGCTGGACCGGGTGCGCCGCATGCCGCCGGTGGCCCCGGTTCACGACGGCACCCCCCGCGACGTGTGGCTCGGCTTCGACATCGGCTCCACCGGCTCCAAGGCCGTCGCCCTCGAGGCCGGCACCCGCGCCGTCGTCTGGGAGGGCTACACCAACACCCTCGGCAACCCCGTCGCCGCCGCCCGGCAGCTCGCCCGCCGCTTCGTCGATGAGACCGGCGGCGTCCACCGGGTCCGCGCGGTGGGGGCCACCGGATCGGGGCGCGAGATCGTCGGTTCCCTGATGAAGGCCTGCTACGGCCCCGATCCGGTCTTCGTCCTCAACGAGATCGCCGCCCACGCCGAGGGGGCGCTGCACTTCGACCCCGAGGTGGACACGATCTTCGAGATCGGCGGCCAGGACGCCAAGTACATCCGCCTCGACGCCGGCCGCATCGTCGACGCGGCGATGAACGAGGCGTGCAGCGCCGGCACCGGCAGCTTCATCGAGGAGCAGGGCCGCAAGTTCGGCGAGGTGCGCGACGTGGTGCACATGGGGCAGCTCGCCGTCACCGCCGGCGAGGGCATCTCGCTGGGGCAGCACTGCTCGGTGTTCATGGCCGAGGTCATCGACGAGGCCGTCGCCGCCGGCGTCGGCCGCGACCCGATCCTCGCGGGCATCTACGACTCGATCATCCAGAACTACCTCAACCGCGTGAAGGGCAACCGCACCGTCGGCCGGCGCATCTTCTGCCAGGGCATGCCCTTCGCCTCCGACGCGCTGGCCGCCGCCGTCGCCCGGCAGACCGGCCGCTCGGTGGTCGTGCCGCCCAACCCGGGCACCATCGGCGCCCTCGGCATCGCCCTCCTCGCCGGGCGCGAGGCCGCCGTCGGCGAGCCCCTCGACCTCGGGCGCTTCCTCACCGCCGAGGTGGACCGCAAGGACACCTTCCTGTGCAAGTCGACCCGGGGCTGCGGCGAGCCGGGCAACCGCTGCCGCATCGACCGCATCCACGCCACCGTGGCCGACCGCAAGCTCAAGTTCGTGTGGGGCGGCAACTGCTCGCTGTACGACCGGGGCACGCGCTCCCGCAAGCTGCCCGACCGCGCCCCGGACCCCTTCAAGGAGCGCCGCGACCTCGTCGCCGCGATCATCGACCGGGTGCAGGCCGAGGACCCGGCCCGGGCCGACGCCCCGCTGGTGGCGATGACCGACGAGTTCACGCTGAAGGGCCTGCTGCCCTTCTTCGCCACCTTCGTCCACGCCCTCGGCTTCCGCCTGCGCGTCCACACCGGCGCCGGCCCCCGCACCCTCAAGCGCGGCATCGACGAGGCCCACGTCCCCTTCTGCGCGCCGATGCAGCTCTACCAGGGCGTGATGGCCGAGCTGCTCGACGAGAAGCCCGACGTGCTCCTCGTGCCGCGCCTCCGGGAGCTGCCCCGGCAGCGCGGCGAGACCAACGCCCCCACCTGCCCCATCGTGCAGGCCAGCCCCGACATCGTGCGGCGCATGGCCCCGGCCGGGCACCCGACGCGCATCCTGACGCCGCGCATCGACATCGGCACCGGCAACGACCGCTCGGCCCGCTGGATCGCCTCGATTCGCCGCCTCGCCGAGGAGCTCGGGGCCGGCGACCGCTGGGAGCCCGCCTACGAGGCCGCCCGCGCCGAGCAGCGCCGGTTCGACGCCGCGCTGCGCGCCATCGGCCGCCGCGCCCTGGACTTCGCCCGCGCCCACGACCTGCCCGCCATCGTCGTCCTGGGAAGGCCCTACACGATCACCAACGACGTGCTGAACTCCAACGTGCCCAACATCCTCCGATCGCAGGGCGCCATCGGCATTCCCGTGGACTGCTACCCCGTGTCGGACGACGTGCCCGTCTTCGACGACCTGTTCTGGGGCTACGCGCAGGCCAACCTGCGGGCGGCCTGGCAGGTGCGCCGCACCGACGGCGTGTGGCCGATCTACTGCTCGAACTACTCCTGCGGCCCCGACAGCTTCAACCTGCACTTCTTCTCGTACACGATGGAGAACAAGCCCTTCGCCATCATCGAGACGGACGGGCACTCGGGCGACGCCGGCACGCGCACCCGCGTCGAGGCCTTCCTGTTCTGCGTGGACGGCGACCGCCGCCTGAGCCCGGAGCAGCGCGCCGCCCTGCCGGTCAACGACTTCAAGCGCATCGAGGAGGCCAAGCAGAGCCTCGACGGCGTGCGCGAGAACGGCGAGCTGCTGCTGATCCCGCGCATGGGCCCCGGCGCCGAGGTCGTGGCCGAGGTGCTCGCGAGCGAGGGCATCGCCGCCGAGGCCCTGCCCACGCCCGACCGCGAGGCCCTCGCCCTCGGGCGGCGGCACACCTCCGGCAAGGAGTGCGTGCCGATGACGATCACCCTCGGCAGCCTGCTGCAACGCCTGGAACGCGAGCGCGACACCGACCGGAAGCTCAGCTTCTTCATGCCCACCGCCCCGGGGCCCTGCCGCTTCGGCGTCTACAACATGCTGCACAAGATCGTCGCCGAGCGCACCGGCTGGAAGGACCGCCTCAGCGTGGTGAGCCCGTCGAGCAGCGACTACTTCGCCGGCACCTCCCCGGACTTCCGCGTTCGCGCCCTCGTGGGCTTCACCGCCGCCGACCTGCTGCTGGCGGCGCTCCACGACGTGCGGCCGGTGGAGCGCGTGCCCGGCGCCGCCGAGGCGACCTGGCGGCGGGGCATGGCCGAGCTGAAGGCGCGCATGCGGGCGATTCCCTCCGGCAGCCTCGTCGACGGCCTCGCCGAGCTGGCCGGCGGCATGTTCGGCATTCGCGACATGCTCCAGCGTTACGGCGACGAGTTCGCCCGCCTGAAGGACCCGGACCGCCACCTCCCCACCGTCAGCGTGGTGGGCGAGATCTACGTGCGCCTCGACCCCTTCGCCAACGGCCACGTCGTGCGGGAGCTCGAGAAGCGGGGGCTCAAGGCCCTCATGGCGCCCTTCCACGAGTGGATCGAGTACACCAGCGCCCTCAAGCTCCAGCGCAAGCGCGAGGGGCGCGGCTACCCCGGCGACCTCAAGCCCTCCACCGCCGTCAGCACGGCCCTGGAGCGGGCGGCCATCGACCGCCTCTACCACGACATGGCGACCCGCCTCGGCTGGCACCCGCGCACGACGGTGGCCGACTCCCTGGCCGCCGCCGACCCCTACATCAGCCGCGAGCTGTACGGCGAGGCGGTGCTCACCCTCGGCGGCCCCGTCCACGAGCACGAGCAGGGCTTCATCGACGGCGTGGTGGCCGTCGGGCCCCACGAGTGCATGCCGACGAAGGTGGCCGAGGCGCAGTTCGCCCACGTCGGGGCGGAAAAGGGGCTGATCTCGCTGGTCCTGCCGCTCAACGGCGACCCGGTGGACCCGGAGATCCTCGACCGCTTCGCCTTCGAGGTGAAGGAGCGGTACGCCGCCCGGAAGCGCGATCCCGCCGGGCACCCGGCGGTGGCCACCCGCGCGGTGCGCGAGATGCTGCTGCTCAACAGCCTGCGCCTCCTCCGTCCCTTCGCTCGCCCGCGCGTTCCCGGGCAGCCCGCCGCCGCGCCGCCGGCGAAGTAGCTCAGGCGCGCCGCTCGGGAACCAGCTCGAAGGCGTGGGCCTGCCCGGCGTGCAGGTCCACGTACAGGCCGCGCCGGGCCAGCTCCGCGCCCTCCCGGTAGAGCGCGCCGGCCCCGAGGCGGTCGTGCAGCCACCAGCGGCGGTGCCCGTCGGGGCCGGCCAGGTCGTCCCAGGGCAGCGGCAGGAAGGCCTGGGCCCGGTGGGGCGCGAGGTTGGCGACGACGAGGAAGCGGCCCGCCGGGTGCGTCCAGGCGTGGGCGGCGAGGGCGGCGTGGGTCGGGTTGCCGTCCCACGCCGGGCCGGGCTCGACGAGGGACCATTCCCCCTCGCGCAGGGCCGGGTGGCGAAGCACGCGCACCAGGGCGTCGTGGGCGGCGGCGAGGGCCCGGTCCACCGGCTCGCGGGGGCGGCGGCCGAGCTGCACCGGCAGCTTGACCCGGGCGCCCTCCCGCTGGCCGTCGTGGAGGAGGCGGGCGCCGGGCAGGGTCAGCGCCACGGCGGCGGCGGCGGCGGCGTTCGGCCCGAAGGCGGCGGCGGCCCGGTCCTCGTCGTGGTTCTCGACGAAGTGCAGCAGGTGGGGCAGCAGCGCGCCGGCCCGCTCCAGCCACGCCCGCAGCCCGGCGGCGTCCCGGGCGCGCAGGCGGTCGTAGACGACCTTGTCGTAGGCGTGGTCGAAGCCCTCGGCCACCAGGCGGGCCTCCAGGTCCCAGTAGACCTCGGCGACGAACAGGAAGCCCGGCCGGCGGCGGCGCACGGCGGCGGTGGCCTCGGGCCAGAAGGGCGGCCCCTCCCAGGCCGGTCCCCAGGTGCGCTCGAAGACCTCGGGGAGCAGCAGCATCGCCATGTCGCAGCGCACGCCGTCGCAGCGGTCCGCCACCGACCGCAGCTCGGCGAGCATGGCGGCGCGGGCCTCCGGCCGCCGCCAGTCCACCTGCACCGTGTCGATCCAGCCGGGGAAGTTCGGGTCCTTGCCGTGGGCGAAGACCGCGCCCCCGGCCTCGAAGAAGTCGGTGGGGCGGGCGGCGAGGTCGGCGGCCGTCCCGCGCACCAGGCGCTCGGGGTGCGCGCGCACCCAGGCGTGGTCCCGGGCGAAGTGGTTGGGCACGAAGTCGAGCAGCAGGCCGACGCCCCGGCGGGCGAGGCGCTCGCGAAGCGCGGCCAGGGCGGCGTCCCCGCCGAGGTGCTCGTCCACGACGTAGGCGTGGACGGCGTAGGCGGAGCCCGTCACGTCCTCGGGCCGCACGTCGGGGAGCACCCGGCGCCAGTCCGCCATGCGGCCGAGGGCGTGGCGGCGGGCGTAGGGGCTGCGGGCCCACACCCCCATGAGCCAGGCGAGGTCCACCCCGGGCATCGCCAGCTCGTCGAGGGCGGCGTCGGGCACCTCGCCCAGCGTGATCGGCCGCCCGACCCGCCGGCGCCAGCGCGCCAGCCAGGCCCAGGCGTGCGCTTCGAGGATGACCGGGTGTGCCAAGCGCCCTCCGGGGAGGCGCACAGGTAGCCCGTCGGCCGGGCGGTCGTCACCCTGAGCGGATACGGGACGGGCGACCCCCCGCATCGCGAAGGAGGCGCCATGACCACCGCGAAGTCCGGCCTGCTCGGCACCACCCTGGCCACCTGGATCTACCTCCTCGACGAGGCGGGCCACCGCGCCGAGGACGAGGCGATCCGCGCCGCCTGCGCGGCGATTCGCGAAGCCGCCCCCGAAGACGCCGACGCCCTCGGCATGAAGCTCGCCGGGCTGCTCGAGGAGCGGCTCGACGGCGAGGATCCCGAGGCGGTCGCCGCCTTCGTGAAGGGCCTGTTCGGCGAGGCGCACGTCGCCACCGACTTCGGCCCCGACCGCGCCCACCGCGTCTCGGCGGTGCGCGCCTACCAGTTCCAGACCAGCCTGCCCTGGGTCGCCGGCATCATCGAGCGCTTCCCCACCGGCGAGGTCGGCCTGCACTGGGTGCTCGTCACCCGCGTCACCGACCACGTCCACCTGATGGACCCGTACCCCTGGGACGACCTCGACGAGGCGGCCGACGTGCCCCTCGTCGAGTTCATGGTCAAGTGGGAACTCGCCGGCTGCCCGGCGCTGGCCTGGCGGGCCTGAGCGCCCTCAGCGCACCCAGAAGGCCAGGCTGTAGAGCTGCGCGTAGTCCCCGTAGCTGGCGTCATCGTTGAACGAAGTCAGGTCGAAGGCCTCGATCTCGCCCGACAGGGTCGCGGTCCAGGTGCCGTTCCAGGTGAAGGTGTTGTTTTTCACCCCGGTCACGTAGGTCGAGCAGGTGTAGGACGGCCAATACGCCTGCTCGGCGCTCGACCAGCCGCTAAGCCCCGAAAAACGACCGTCCAGGTAGACGCCGCAAAGGATCTCCTCCTGGCTGCCGGCGACCTCCCCCGAGAAGAAGGTGGCCGCATCGTCGTAGCTGTAGGCGTAGAGGTGCACGTCGAGCATGGCCTCGCCGCCGTTGGGCACGTCCACCGGCACCGTGTAGGCCATGACGTCGGACGTCAGGTCGTAGTCCGACCAGCGGATGTAGGTTCCCTTGTCCGTCCAGTCGGTCATGTC
>WGAH01000235.1 GCA_015489145.1 Deltaproteobacteria bacterium | reverse complement strand
GGCGAAGCTCGGCGTCGACGAAGCCCGCCAGCGCCGGCACCGCCTCGGCGAAGGGGACGCCCGCCCGGGAGTCGCTGAACAGGCGCAGCTCGACCCGCCCGGCGAGCAGCCGCACCACCTCGCTGCCGGCGTAGCCGGTGGCGCCGACGACGCCGACCCGCATCACGGCGCACCTCCCGCGGGTTCCCGCACGATGTCGAGCACCAGGTCGGCGAGGCGCTCGGGCTGGGTGCGGGCGTTGGCGGTGGGCACCCCGGTGGAGCGGCGCACCGAGCCGCTGCCGGACTCGTTGTCGGTGGCCGGCCCGGTGACGACGTGGGGCGGCAGGCCCATCTCGCGCAGGAGGCGCACGCCCCCCCAGGCGGCCACCGGGTCGGTGGCGGCGAGCACGACGCGGGTGGCGGCGGCCTGGATGGCCGGGTCGGCGAGGATGTCGCTCACGCCGTACTCCCCGAGGATGCCGTCCCCGAGTTCCACGACGAGCAGGTCGGGTTCGTCGGCCGCCAGCGCGTTCATGCAGCCCCGGGCGGCCTCGACGACGCCGCCCGCGCAGGTCGAGGGCAGCCCCACGTCGGTGAAGGTCAGCGCCCGCACCGCCCCGTGGTCGCGCATCTCCAGGGCGTCGCGGCGCAGGGCCACGCCGGTGACCTTGGCGGCCCCCACCCGCAGCCCCCGGGCGCTGGCCTCGCGGATCAGCTCGCTGGCGGCGCGCGTCTTGCCGGCGTGCATGCAGGTGCCCACCACGAGCACCATCGGCGGCAGGGGGTCGAGGTGGTCGGCGGGCGCCACCGGGCCCGGCGTGATGCTCGCCGGGCGGCCCACGCGGCGGCCGATTTCGGGAAAGACCAGCGCCGTGCCGAGGATCTCGACCCGCGCCGGCGGCCCGACCTCGGGGTTCGAGGAGGTGCAGCGGCCGATGATGCCGCCGAGGTTGAGCAGGTGCAGCACGTCGCCGGGGGCCACCGACTCGGGCACCACCCCGGAGTAGCCCCGCACCGCCTCCCGGGCGCCGAGGACCCCGGCCACGATGTCGCCGGCGTGCACGCTCATCATGCGGCCGTGCTCGTCCTCGAGCTTGTTGTAGACGGCCTTCGTGTCGAGCACCCGCCCGACGACCACCGTGCCGGCCACCGCCGGGATGTCGGCGCCGAGCACCACGTCGCGGCGCAGGCGGGCGTTGCGGGTGGACGAGGCGATCTTGTCGATGCGGACCCTCACGGCTGCCTCCCCTGGGCGGCGGCGCGGGCGTGGAGGAGCTGCCCCACGGCGAAGACGCGGCAGAAGCCGGCGGCGTCGGCGGCGCTCCACAGGGCGCTGGCCTCGCCGTAGGCGGCGTCCTGCACGGCGACGACGGACCACGGGCTCCGCACCCCGGTCACGGTCACCGTCCCCTGGCGCAGGCGCACCCGGGCCTCGCCGCTCACCCGCGCCTGCGAGGAGGCGATCAGCGCCTCGGCGTCGCGCATGAAGGGGTCGAGGAAGCGCGCCTCGTGGAGCATGTCGCCGTAGGCCTCCGCCACCCGGTCCTTCCAGGCGCGCTGGGCCGGGCTGAGCACGAGCTTCTCGAGCTCGCGGTGGGCGGGCAGGAGGATCGCCGCCGCCGGGGCCTCGAAGGCGATGCGCCCCTTGATGCCGGTGATCGTGTCGCCGAGGTGGATGCCGCGGCCGACGCCGTGGCGGGCCCCCACCTCCGCGAGGCGCTCCACGGCGCGCCAGCCGGAGATCGCCTCCCCGTCCACCGCGACGGGAAGCCCCTCCTCGAAGCGGATCACGACTTCCTGCCCGGCGGGAGGCGCCTCGGCGGGGTCGACGGTCGTGGTCCAGCACTCGGGGCCCGGCTCGGCCCAGGGGTCGTGCGTCTCGGCGCCGCCGGCCGTCGTCCCCCACAGGCCGCGGTTGATCGAGTAGGCGGCGTCCTCCTGCATCGGGCCGAGGCCGCGCGCGGCCAGCCAGGCGGCCGAGTCCTCGCGGCTCCAGCCCTCGTCGCGAATCGGCGCCTCCACCCGGGCCCCCGGCGCGAGCACGCGAAGCGCCACGTCGAAGCGCACCTGGTCGTTGCCGGCGGCGGTGGAGCCGTGCTGGAGCACGTCGGCGCCGCGCCGGGCGGCCTCCTCGGCGAACAGGCGGGCCTGCACCACGCGCTCGACGCCGACGCAGAGGGGGTAGACGCCGCCGCGCAGGACGTGCCCGCGGATCAGCCAGGCGACGTGGTCCTCGTAGAGGGCGTCGCGGCCGTCCACCACCACCGGCTCGGCGCCGAGGGCGCGGGCGTGGGCGGCGAGGGCCTCGCGGCCGGCTTCCGTCCAGCCGCCGGTGTCCACGGTGATCGCGAGGACCCGGTGGCCGGCGGCGGCGGCGCGGGCGGCGAGGAAGGAGGTGTCGAGGCCGCCCGAGAAGGCGACGGCGACGGTGAGCGGAGTGTCGGGAGATGGCGAGGACATGGGGCTCCGGGGGAC
>WGAH01000234.1 GCA_015489145.1 Deltaproteobacteria bacterium | reverse complement strand
GGCGGCATGCCCGACACCGCCGACACCGGCGGCTACTCCGGCGCCGGCACCGCCGACGACCCCCTGGCGACGATCCAGGAGGGCATCGACATGGCGAACGTCTGCGTGCGGGTCTACGACGGCACCTACAACGAAGACATCGACTTCAACGGCAAGAACATCGACGTCTTCGGCGTGAACGGCGCCGAGAACACCGTGATCCAGGGCACCGGCGACGGCGCCGTCGTCACCTTCGACTCCGGCGAGACCACCGCCGCCACCCTCCGGGGCTTCACGATCACCGGCGGCACCGGCCACGTCACCGTCGACCAGGAGACCGACCCGACCTGCTCCTCGCCGGCCACCTGCACCGTCACCACCTACGTCTACGCCGGCGGCGGCATCTACATCGACAGCTCCTCGCCCACCCTCTCCGACCTGATCATCACCGGCAACGAGCTGCTCCCCTACAGCTTCGCGCAGCCCACCCCCTACGACACCGAGTACGTCTACTCCTACGGCGGCGGCATCGCGACCTACAACTCCTCGGCGGTGCTCCGCAGCCTCACGGTCAGCCAGAACTTCGCCGACGCCGGCGGCGGCATCTACGCCGACGCCGACTCCAACCTCAGCCTCACCTGGGTGGTCCTCGACCAGAACAGCGCCTCCTCCGGCGGCGGCATCACCACCGAGGGCACGGTCTCGACCCAGAACAGCATCTTCGTCAACAACCTGTCGCTGGGCACCCACAACATCGGCGGCGCGGCGGCGGACGTGCCCCTGGGCACCTTCGACGTCGTCAACAGCACGATGACCGGCAACGACGGCATCGCCTCGCTGTTCATCGGCGAGGCGGCCACCGCCAACCTGCTCAACGCCATCCTCGTCGAAAACGCGGAAGGCTTCGTCGTCGCCGGCGACACCGGCGCCACCCTGGTCGCGAGCTACAACGACGTCTACAGCAGCGTCGGCCGCGGCGCCTACGCCCCCTCCATGACCGACCCGACCGGCGTGGACGGCAACATCTCCGAAGACCCGCTGTTCACCGACTGGACCGACGACGACGACTTCAGCAACGACGACCTCCACCTGCAGTCGAGCAGCCCGGCCGTCGACGCCGGCAGCCCGGCCTCGGCCTACGACGACCCCGACGGCACCCCCAACGACATGGGCGCCTACGGCGGTCCGCTCGGCGACTGGTAGCCGGCCGCGCCGCCCGCGATGCCGCCTCCCGCTCCGGGAGGCGGTTTTTTCTTCTCCGTCGCCGCGGAGCCGGGATGGATCAGTCGGCCCGCGCCCGGCCGGCTGCAAAACCCGCGCGACCGATTAGAGGGCCCGCCTCGCCCGCGGGGGGCGGGCGCTCCGCCGATCGACCCGCCTTCGCACAGGGCAGACCGCCAAGGGAGGAACCGTGCCGAACTTCAAGAACCTCACCCCGCCGACCGAGGGTACGCCCGTCACCGTCGAGGCCGACGGCACGCTCGTCGTGCCGAACGACCCGATCATCCCCTTCATCGAGGGCGACGGCATCGGCCCCGACATCTGGGCCGCCTCCAAGCGCGTGCTCGACGCCGCGGTCGCCAAGGCCTACGGGGGCGAGCGCCGCATCGCCTGGTTCGAGGTCTACGCCGGCGACAAGGCCTTCCACAAGTACGGCGAGTGGCTGCCCGAGGACACCCTCGAGGCGATCCGCGCCTACAAGATCGCGATCAAGGGCCCGCTCACCACCCCGGTCGGGGGCGGCATCCGCAGCCTCAACGTGGCCCTGCGCCAGAAGCTCGACCTGTTCGCCTGCGTGCGCCCGGTTCGCTGGTTCGAGGGCGTGCCGAGCCCGGTCAAGCGCCCCGACCTCGTCGACATGATCATCTTCCGCGAGAACAGCGAGGACATCTACGCGGGCATCGAGTGGCAGGCCGGCACCCCCGAGGTGCGGAAGGTCATCCGCTTCCTCCAGGAGGAGATGGGCGTCACCAAGATCCGCTTCCCCGAGACCAGCGGCATCGGCATCAAGCCCGTCAGCGCCGAGGGCACCAAGCGGCTGGTCCGCTCGGCGATCAACTACGCGATCGAGCAGCGCAAGAAGTCCGTGTGCCTCGTGCACAAGGGCAACATCATGAAGTTCACCGAGGGCGGCTTCCGCGACTGGGGCTACGAGGTCGCCCGCGAGGAGTACGGCGCCGAGGTGATCGGCGAGGGTCCCTGGTGCCGCATCACCCTGGACGACGGCCACGAGATCGTCGTCAAGGACATGATCGCCGACGCCATGCTCCAGCAGATCCTCACCCGCCCCGCCGAGTACGACGTCATCGCCACCCTCAACCTCAACGGCGACTACATCAGCGACGCCCTCGCCGCGCAGGTGGGCGGCATCGGCATCGCCCCGGGCGCCAACATCAACTACGTCACCGGCGAGTCCCTGTTCGAGGCCACCCACGGCACCGCCCCGAAGTACGCCGGCCAGGACAAGGTCAACCCCTCCTCGCTGCTGCTGAGCGGCGAGATGATGCTGCGCCGCCTCGGCTGGAACGAGGCCGCCGACCTCATCATCCACTCCGTCGAGAAGACCATCGCCGAGAAGCGGGTCACCTACGACTTCCACCGCCTCATGGAAGGCGCCACGCTGCTCAAGTGCAGCGAGTACGCCTCGGCTCTCATCGAAAACCTGTAGGAGTCCCTGATGAAGCTCCACGAGTACCAGGCGAAGGAGCTGCTTCGCCGCCACGGCGTGCCCGTTCCCCCGGGCAAGGCCGCCCACGACGTCGAGGGGGCGGTGGAAGCCGCCCGCGAGCTCGGCGGCGACTTCTGGGTCGTCAAGGCCCAGGTCCACGCCGGCGGGCGCGGCAAGGGCCGCTTCAAGGAGTTCGAGGACGAGGCCACCCTCGCGAAGGTCGTGAAGGGCGAGCCCGTGGACGGCAAGGGCGGCGTGCAGCTCTGCCGCAGCCTCGACGAGGTCCGCGAAGCGGCGAGCATGATGCTCGGCCACACCCTCGTCACCAAGCAGACCGGCCTCGACGGCGTGCAGGTCCGCACGGTCTACGTGACCACCGGCGCCGACATCGCCCGCGAGCTCTACGTCGCCATCCTCCTCGACCGGCAGCGCTCCCGCCACGTCCTCATGGCGAGCAGCGAGGGCGGCACCGAGATCGAGGAGGTCGCCGCCACCCACCCCGAGGCGATCCACAAGGTCTGGATCGACCCGGCCGTCGGCCTCGGCGACTGGCAGGCGCGGCAGATCGCCTTCAAGCTCGGCCTGAAGGGCGACGCCTTCAAGGGCGCGCTCAAGCTGTTCAAGGGGCTGTACCGCACCTTCCTGGCCGCGGACGCCAGCCTGGTCGAGATCAACCCGATGGTCGTGTCCTCGGACGGGCAGGTCACCGCCCTCGACGCCAAGGTCTCGGTCGACGACAACGCGCTGTTCCGCCAGAAGGAGATCACCGCCTGGTACGACAGCCACGAGGACGATCCCGCCGAGGTCGAGGCCTCGAAGTACGGGCTGAACTTCATCAAGCTCGACGGCACCATCGGCTGCATGGTCAACGGCGCCGGCCTGGCGATGGCCACCATGGACATCATCAAGTTCTACGGCGGCGAGCCGGCGAACTTCCTGGACGTGGGCGGCGGCGCCAAGACCGATCAGGTCAAGGCCGCCTTCCAGATCATCACCCGCGACCCCGACGTGAAGGCCATCCTGGTCAACATCTTCGGCGGCATCATGAAGTGCGACGTCATCGCCGAGGGCGTGATCCAGGCCGTGCGCGAGGTCGGTCTCGAGGTGCCGCTGGTCGTGCGCCTCGAGGGCACCAACGTCGAGCGGGGCAAGCAGCTCCTCTCCGAGAGCGGGCTGGCGATCATCCCGGCCGAGACCATGGCGGACGCGGCCCAGAAGGCCGTCGAAGCCGCGAACCAGGCCAGCCGGTAGGAGGTAGACATGTCCGTTCTGGTCAACGAGAACACCCGGCTGGTCGTGCAGGGCATCACCGGCGGCACCGGGACCTTCCACACCAACCAGATGCTCGCCTACGGCACGAAGGTCGTGGCCGGCTGCACCCCCGGAAAGGGCGGGCTCACCTGGAAGTCCGACCAGGGCCACGCGGTGCCGGTCTTCGACACGGTGGCCGAGGCGGTCGAGCAGGCCGGCGCCAACGCGGCCTGCATCTTCGTGCCGCCGCCCTTCGCCGCCGACGCGATCATGGAGGCCGCCGACGCCGGCGTCGACGTGATCGTCGCGATCACCGAGGGCATCCCCGCCAACGACATGGTGCGCGCCTGGCGCTTCCTGCAGGACAAGAACACGCGCCTCATCGGCCCGAACTGCCCCGGCATCATCACCCCGGGCGCCTGCAAGATCGGCATCATGCCCGGCCACATCCACAAGCCCGGGCGCGTGGGCGTCGTGAGCCGCTCCGGCACGCTCACCTACGAGGCGGTCGGCCAGCTCACGGCCCTGGGCCTCGGGCAGTCCACCTGCATCGGCATCGGCGGCGACCCGATCATCGGCACCACCCACACCGACGCCCTCAAGCTGTTCAACGAGGACCCCGACACCGACGCGGTCATCATGATCGGCGAGATCGGCGGCACGGCCGAGGAGGACGCCTGCGCCTGGTACAAGGAGAACATGGACAAGCCCGTCGTCGGCTTCATCGCCGGCGCCACGGCGCCTCCGGGCCGCCGCATGGGCCACGCCGGCGCCATCATCTCCGGCGGCCAGGGCGGCGCCGAGGACAAGTTCCAGGCGATGCTCGAGGCGGGCATGCACATCGTCCGCAGCCCCGCCGAGATGGGCAGGAAGATCGCCGAGGTCCTGGGCGCCTGAGCCCGTCTCCCCAGCCCCGACCACCGCGCCGCGACCCGGGGGATCGCGGCGCGCCCGCATGAGCATGCCGAACCGCCGCGACGAGGCCGCCGCCCTGCTGATGGAGGAGGTCCTGCCCGAGGACCTCGGCGGGGCCCGCGTGCTCGTCGTCGGCGAGCCCACGGGTCGGGTGGCCGCCGCCGTCTCGGCCCGGGGCGGGCGGCCGACCCCCTGGCGGCGGGCCGGGCCCGGGGCCCGTCCGTGGCCCCCCGACGGGCCCTTCGACCTCGCCACCGTCCGCCTGCGCCGGGAGCGGGGCGCCTTCCTCCTCGCCCTTCACGCCGCGGCCTCCCGCCTCGCTCCCGGCGGAACCCTGTGGGTCCACGGGGCCAACGACGAGGGCATCCGGTCGGCCGGCAAGCGCATGGCCGAGGTGCTGGCCGGGGTCGAGGCGGTGCGGGCGGCGCGTCACTGCCGGGTCCTCGTCGGACGCCGGGACGAGCGCCCGGTGCGGGGCGCCCTGGCCGACTGGCGGCAGGTGGGCGAGATCGCGCTGCCCTCGGGACGACGGCCCTGGGTGAGCTACCCGGGCACCTTCGCCCGGGGGGGCCTCGACCCGGCCACCCTGGCGCTCCTGGCGCACATCCCCCGCCTCGCGGACGGCGCCCGCGTCCTCGACTTCGCCTGCGGCACCGGGCCCATCGCCGCCGAGGTGCTCGCGCGGTACCCGAGGGCCCGCGTCGAGATGGTCGACCACGACGCCCTGGCGGTGGAGGCGGCCCGGGAGAACGCGCCGCGGGCCCGGGCCATCGTCGGCGACGCCCTCCCGGAAGGGCCGTTCGCCCACATCCTCGCCAACCCGCCCTACCACGACGGGGTGGCCCGCTCCTACGCCGTGGTCGAGGCCCTGGTGCGCGACGCGCCGGGCCACCTCACCCGCCGGGGCGACCTCCGCATCGTCGTGCAGCGGCAGGTGCCCGTGCGGCGGTGGCGGCCCGACGCGACCGTGCTGCACGAGGACGGGCGGTTCCGGGTCTGGCGGATCGCCCGCTGAGCGGCGCCGCCCCTACCGGTGCTGCCTGCTCCAGGTGGCCCACAGGCGGTCGAGGGCGCCGCGGATCTCCCGGTCGAGCACCGTGACGTCCATCTCGTCCCAGGTCTTGGGATCGTCCCGGACGAAGCTGGTCTTGTCGACGCGGTTGTCGAAGCGGGCCACGGGGATGTCCCAGGTGCGCCCGTGGGCCTGGATGCGAACCGCGCCCTCGACCGGCGAGTTCTCGATGAGCCAGGCCATGTCGTCGCAGCCGTAGTCGTTCCGCATGACCGACTCGGGCGCCGAGTGGTGCAGGATGCTGCCGGGGTCGTCGGGGTTGGCCCGCGCGAGGTTCTTGCGCCGGCTCTCCTCGGGGGTGACCCAGATGTAGAGGATGGCGGCCCGGGCGAGGATGTCCGGGTGGAGCTGGGCGAGGGCGTAGCGGTAGCCCTGGGGCGGCGGCAGGGGCATGTCGGCGCCCTCGGGGCCGCCCCGGGCGAACTCGATGACCAGGGTGCGACCCTCGAGGGAGCGCCGGCGGCCGAACTGCTCGCCGACGAGGCGCTCGGCCTCGCCCTGGAGGTCGGCGGCGATCTCGGCGCGGATCTCGTCCGGGAGGCGGCTGAACACCGGCGGGGCGCCGACCGCGCCGCGGGCCCGGTCGATGCGCTCGAAGAGCAGCAGGGGATCGGCGGGCGGGGTCGGGCGATCGGGATCGGCCAGGACCTCGTAGTCGTCGTTGACGAGGTGCAGCAGGGTGCCCCAGTCGCGCGGCTCGGCGAACCCGTCCTCGGGTCCCTTGTAGAAGCGGCGCATCAGCCCCCGCTTCGCGAGGGCCTCGTCGACCATGCGCATGAAGTGCACGTAGGGGAAGTCGTCGAGCTGGACCGTGTCGCCCACGTGGTACTCGCGCATGCGGCGGTCGCGGGGAACGTGGTCGAGGTAGCGCCGCACCTCGGACTTGCCGGACGCCGGCAGGGCGAGGAGGAGGAGGGTGTCGAGGACGGGGGTGCTCATGCGGGCCTCCAGGGAACCGGGGGAAGGGCTGCCCATCACCCGCGACACCGCGCTCGTCAACCGGTGCGGGCGTGCTACCTTCGAGCCCTCCCCCGACCCGAGGCCGTCGTGGAACGCGATCCCGTCGAGGCCGCCCGCGCCTACCTGGAAGGCCTGGCCCGCCTGCACACCGGCGACGCCGAGCCCGACGCGGTGGACTGGCTTCTCCGCCGCAGCCCCCCGATCCGGCTCGCGGCCGGCGAGGAGGCGATCCGCCAGGGCGAACCGGCGGAGGACGCCCTGCTGGTGGTGGACGGGCGCCTCGTCGTGCTCGTGCGGCCCGAGAGCGCCGGCGCGACGCCCGAGGCGTCGGCGCGCATCGTCGGCGAGGTGGGCCCGTGGGACGTGATCGGCGAAGCCGCCCTCTTCGCGACGGGGGCGCGGCGCAGCGCGACGGTTCGGGCGCTTCGGCCCTCCACCCTCCTCCCCCTCCGACGGGCCGACCTGCTCGAAGGCACCCGCAACCCCGTGGTCGCGGCGATCGAGTTCCACCTCGTCCACGCGCTGGCCTGGCGGATTCGCGCGACGAACCGGAGCCTCGTCGAAGCCCGGGCCGCCGGGGGCCAGCCGTGAGCGATCGCCGGAAGGCCCACGCCCACGCCATCGCGGAGGCGCTGCTCGACCTCGATCCGCGCGCCGCCGCCGTCGAGGCCCTGCTCGCCCGCTGCGAGACCCGCCGCCTCTCGCCCGGCGAGATGCTCTGCCGCGAGGGCGAGCCCGGCGATGTCCTCTACATCCTCCTCTCGGGCGCCGTCTCCGTCACCGCCGGCGACGGGCCGGCCGCCGCGGAGCCGGTGGGGCGCGTCGAAGCTCCCGAGGTCCTCGGCGCGCTCGCCCTCCTCGACCACACCCGCCGCACCGCCACCTGCACCGCCGTCGGCCCGGTCGAGCTCGCGGTCCTCGACACCGAGACCTTCGCCGGGCTGCTCCGGGAGTCCAGCGAGGAGGGCAGCGCCCTGCGCTGGCTGGTCCTCGCCAGCCTCTCCCGCCAGCTCGCGCGCACCAACGCCCGGCTCGCCGCCCTCTCCGCCGACCGCTGACCCGCCGGCCGGGGGATCGGGCCAGAGCCGTCGAACATCTGGTCGAATCCCGATGGTCGGTCGAAACACGGACCTGCGCGGGATCAGCATCCCGCCATGTTGTTCGCCTCCTCGGCGGCTTTCATCGTCCGAGGCCCGCTTGCCCGCGCCCCCTCCACCGGCTACGACCGCGCCCCTGCAACCCGCCCGGGACGCCTGTCGCGCTCCGGGCCGAAACCCTCTCGCGGAGCGGTACGGCAGATGAGCTGGGCGAAGCGATTCATCACATCCAACGTCGGCCTCAAGGTGCTGATGGCGGTCACGGGCATGCTCCTCGTGGCCTTCGTCATCGGGCACATGCTCGGCAACCTCCAGATCTTCCTCGGCGCCGAGGCGCTCGACGGCTACGCCGAGCTGCTCCGCACCTCGATGGAGCTGCTCTGGGCGGTCCGGCTCACCCTGCTGGCGGCCGTGCTCATCCACATCTACGCGGCCACCGTGCTCACCCTGCGGAGCTGGGACGCCCGGCCGGTGCCCTACGAGCAGAAGACCTGGCTGGGCGAGTCCTACGCCGTCCGCACGATGAAGTGGGGCGGGGTCATCCTGTTCCTGTTCATCATCTACCACCTCCTGCACCTCACCGTCGGCGTGCAGGGCATCTCGCCCGAAGGCTTCGAGCACTGCACCGCGGCCGGCGGCGGCGAGCTGCGCTGCCACGCCTACGCCAACGTCGTGGCCGGCTTCCAGCACTGGTACGTCGTGCTGTTCTACGTCGTGGCCCAGGTGATGCTCGGCTTCCACCTCGCCCACGGCGCCTGGAGCATGTTCCGCACCCTCGGCCTGAACAACCCCCGCTACGACCGGATCGCCCGTGGCTTCGCGCTCACGGTGGGCACCGTGGTGTCGGTGGTCAACTGCATCATCCCGCTCTCGGTCCTCATCGGCATCGTGAAGTAGGGGGAGGACAAGATGGACTACAAGCTCGATTCCCACGCCCCCTCGGGCGACATCACCACCGCCTGGGACCGGCACCGCTTCGACATCAAGGTCGTCAACCCGGCCAACAAGCGCAAGTACACGATCATCGTCGTCGGCACCGGCCTCGCCGGCGCGGCCGCCGCCGCCTCCTTCGGCGAGCTCGGCTACAACGTCCTGAGCTTCTGCTACCAGGACAGCGCCCGCCGGGCCCACAGCATCGCCGCCCAGGGCGGCATCAACGCCGCCAAGAACTACCAGAACGACGGCGACAGCGTCTGGCGCCTGTTCTACGACACCGTCAAGGGCGGCGACTTCCGCTCCCGCGAGGTCAACGTCTACCGCCTCGCGCAGGTCAGCGTGAACATCATCGACCAGGCGGTCGCCCAGGGCGTGCCCTTCGCCCGGGAGTACGGCGGGCTGCTCGCCAACCGCTCCTTCGGCGGGGCGCTGGTGAGCCGCACCTTCTACGCCCGCGGCCAGACCGGCCAGCAGCTCCTCCTCGGCGCCTACCAGGCGCTCATGCGGCAGGTGCACGACGGCAAGGTCAAGCTGTTCACCCGCCGCGAGATGCTCGAGCTGGTGGTCGTGGACGGCCACGCCCGCGGCATCATCGTTCGCAACCTCATCACGGGCGAGCTCGAGCGCTACGCCGCCGACGCCGTCGTGCTCGCCACCGGCGGCTACGCCAACGTCTACTACCTGTCGACCAACGCGATGGGCTCCAACGTCACGGCCTCGTGGCGGGCCGCGAAGAAGGGCGCCCTGTTCGCCAACCCCTGCTACACGCAGATCCACCCCACCTGCATCCCCGTCCACGGCGACTACCAGTCCAAGCTCACGCTCATGAGCGAGTCGCTGCGGAACGACGGCCGGGTGTGGGTGCCGAAGAACCCGGACGACGCCTGGAACCCCAAGACCGGCCGCGTCGGGCGCCAGCCCAACGACATCCCCGAGAGCGAGCGCGACTACTACCTCGAGCGCCGCTACCCGACCTTCGGCAACCTCGTGCCCCGCGACGTCGCGAGCCGGGCCGCCAAGAAGGTCTGCGACGAGGGCCGCGGCATCGCCCACGGCGGCCGGGGCGTCTACCTCGACTTCTCCGACGCGATCAAGCGGCTCGGCAAGGAAGTCGTCCGGGATCGCTACGGCAACCTCTTCGAGATGTACCAGCGCATCACCGGCGACGACCCCTACGAGGTGCCGATGAAGATCTACCCGGCGCCGCACTACACGATGGGCGGCCTCTGGGTGGACTACAACCTCCAGAGCACCATCCCGGGCCTGTTCGTGCTCGGCGAGGCCAACTTCAGCGACCACGGCGCCAACCGCCTCGGCGCCAGCGCGCTGATGCAGGGCCTGGCCGACGGCTACTTCGTCGTGCCCTACACCATCGGCCACTACCTCGGCCAGGTCGGGCCCCGCCCCAACAGCACCGACCTCCCCGAGTTCAAGGCGGCCGAGGAGGCCACCGCCGCCCGGCTCAAGAAGCTGCTGTCGGTGAACGGCAAGCGCACCATCGACGACTTCCACCGCGAGCTCGGCCACCTGATGATCGACAAGGTCGGCATGGCCCGGGACGCGGCGGGGCTCAAGGAGGCGCTCGCCCGCATCCCCGAGCTCCGCGAGGAGTTCTGGAACAACGTCAGCGTCCCCGGCAGCGACCGCGGCCTCAACCAGTCGCTCGAGAAGGCCGGTCGTGTCGCCGACTTCCTCGAGTTCGCCGAAATGAAGGTCATCGACGCGCTCCACCGCGAGGAGTCCTGCGGCGGGCACTTCCGCGTCGAGCACCAGACCGAGGAAGGCGAAGCGAAGCGGGACGACGAGAACTTCAGCTACGTGGCCGCCTGGGAGTTCACCGGCGTCGGCAACAAGCCGCGGCTGCACAAGGAACCGCTCGAATTCAAGTACGTGCCCCCCTCCACCCGGAGCTACAAGTAATGAACCTCACCCTGAGAGTCTGGCGCCAGGCTGGCCCCGACCAACCGGGGCGCTTCGAAACCTACGAGGCGCGCGACATCTCCGAGGACGCCTCCTTCCTCGAGATGATCGACGTGGTGAACGAACAGCTCGAACGCGAGGGCAAGGAGGCCATCGCCATCGAGAGCGACTGCCGCGAGGGCATCTGCGGCGTGTGCGGCGTGGTGATCAACGGCGTCGCCCACGGCCACCAGGTCCGGTCCACGATCTGCCAGCTCCACATGCGGGAGTTCAAGGACGGCGACACCCTCACCCTCGAGCCCTGGCGGGCCAAGGGCTTCCCCGTCGTCAAGGACCTCATCGTCGATCGCTCGGCCCTCGACCGCATCATCCAGGCCGGCGGCTACATCAGCGTGCGGACGGGTTCTCCCCAGGACGCCAACGCGATCCCCATCAGCAAGGAGGTCGCCGACCTGGCGATGGACGCGGCGGCCTGCATCGGCTGCGGCGCCTGCGTGGCGGCCTGCCCCAACGCCTCGGCCATGCTGTTCCTGTCGGCCAAGGTCACGCACCTCAACCTGCTGCCCCAGGGCCAGCCCGAGCGCTACAAGCGCGTGCAGGCCATGGTCGACCAGATGGAGAAGGAGGGCTTCGGGCACTGCTCGAACTTCCAGGAGTGCGTCAAGGCCTGCCCGAAGGGCATCCCCCTCGACGTGATCTCCCGGATGACCCGCGACTTCATCGCCGCGCAGGTCAAGCTCCGCGACTGATCGCGACCGCCCGAGCCACGGCTCGCCTCCGCGCCGGGGGCGGGTCGTGGCTCTCGTGCGTTTGGAGCCGACCGCTCCCGGCGGAGCGGGACCGGCGCGGTGAGGGTTCAGGAAGGTTCGGAACGCTGGCAGGGGACGAGCGGGTCAAGGTCTACCATCTCCATCCGTCCTACCCTCCCC
>WGAH01000233.1 GCA_015489145.1 Deltaproteobacteria bacterium | reverse complement strand
ATGGCGAGGCGCAGGCGCACGAGGTCGCGGCTGGCCGCCTCGGGGATCGCCGCCAGGGCGGCCCGCAGCGCCTCCGGGTCGTCGGCCACCGGCTCGACGAAGCGCCACCGGCAGTTCTCGACGGCGGCGGTCCCCCGCAGCTTTCCGCAGTCCTCGATGCGCCGGGGCTCGGCGGCGCAGGCGGCCAGCGCGAGGAGCAGGCCCGCGCCGACGGTTCCGCGTCCCTCGCCGCCGGGTTCGCGCCGCCCCACGGCTCAGCCGCCCCCGTCGGGAGAAGCTGAAAACGCCCGCCGCGGCCCCCACTCCACCGCCTCGCCGGCGAGGATCGCCTTGAAGGCGGCGCGCCCGCGCGCGGCCTCGCCGCTGTCCAGGCAGTGCTCGTAGGCCCGCGCCTCCAGCTCCAGGCGCTCGGCCTCGGGCCGGCCGATGCCCCCGAGCACCGCGCGCTTGTAGGCCGCGACGGCGGTGGGCGAGCGGCGGGCGACCAGGCCGGCGAGCTGCCGGGCGCGGGCCAGGGCGGCCTCGGCGCTCCCGGCCACCTCCTCGATGAGCCCGATGCGGAGCGCCTCCTCGCTGTCGATGCGCTCGCCGCTCATCCCGAGGCGCAGCGCGTGGCCCGGCCCCACCAGGGCCGCGAGGTGGGCGGTGCCGCCGGCTCCGGGCACGATGCCCAGCCCGGTCTCGGGCAGGCCGAAGCGCGCCGCCGGGGTGGCGATGCGGTAGTCGCAGGCGACGACCAGCTCGGTGCCCCAGCCCAGCGCCACCCCGTCCACCACGGCGAGGTGGAACTGCGGCACCCGCCGGATCGCCGCGAGCACCGCCCGCTGCCGCCGCACGTGGGCCCGCACCTCGGCCTCGCTCCAGCCGCCGCGCTCGGTGACGTTGGCGCCGGCGACGAAGATCGGCGTGCCCTTGCGGCTGCGCTTGGTGCTCCGCGTGATGAGCGCCGTGGCGGGGTGCGCCTCCAGGATCCCGACGAGGCGCGCCCAGTCGTCGAGCTCGGCCCGCCCCATCTCGTTGGCGCGCCCGTGATCGAGCACCACCTCGACGACGGCGCCGCCTTCCCCGGCTTCCTCGACGTGCAGCGACGTGAACCCCGCGATGGAGCGGCCCATGCTCGACCTCCCGGTTCGTGCCCGTCGGCCTAACGCGGCCCGCGTGCGACGACCGCGTGACGGCGGTTGAGGGTGCCGCGCGCCGCGGGTACAACGAGGGGCCGCGCCCAGGAGTGCCCCATGCGCATCGTCCTCCCGATCCTCGCCGCCTCCTCCCTCACCGGCTGCGTCGCCTCCGTCGCGGGCGACTGGGACGGCAGCGTGGACTGCGGCCAGGACGGCTCGGTCGAGATGCACCTCGACATCACCGAGAAGGAGGGCACCGCCCGCCGCTACGACGGCGACGGCAACATCCAGGGCTTCACGATCGGCGGCGTCGAGTCGGCGATCAAGTTCGAGATGGACATCGACCAGCCGGAGATGCGCGGGCCCCAGGTCCTCGACCTCAAGACCACCTGCGCCCTGCTCCAGGCCGACAGCCAGCCCGCCAAGGTGGACTGCTACCAGTTCGACGAGCTCGCCTGGGACGGCGCCGACCTGCTCACCGCCGAGGTCACGAACTTCCTCGGCGAGTACCCGAGCTGCGACATCGAGCTGGTGCGCTGAGCGCGAGCCGGCAGCTCGGGGCTGCCCCGGGCCTCCCGGGCTCTTAGAGAGGGGCCGGGAGGTGGCCCATGCCGTCGCGCTCGGAACTCGTCGCCCGCTCCGCGGACCAGCCCTTCGACCTGCTCATCGTCGGCGGCGGCATCACCGGGGCCGGCGCCGCCCGCGACGCCGCCCGCCGCGGCCTCAAGGTCTGCCTCGTCGAGCAGGCCGACCTCGCCAGCGGCACCAGCTCGCGCTCCTCCAAGCTGGTCCACGGCGGCCTGCGCTACCTCGAACAGGGCGAGTTCTCCCTGGTCTTCGAGGCGGTGGCCGAGCGGCGCATCCTCATGGACATCGCGCCGCACCTCGTCAACCCCCTCGGCTTCCTGTTCCCGGTCTACAAGGACTCGCGCCGGGGGGTGTTCACCGTCAACGTGGGCATGTGGCTCTACGACGGCCTCAGCCTGTTCCGCTCGCCGCACATCCACCGCAACCTCGGCCGCAAGGAGGTCGCCGAGCTCGAGCCCGTCCTCGACCAGCGCGGCCTCAAGGGGGCGCCGCTCTACTACGACTGTTCCACCGACGACGCGCGCCTCACCCTCGAGACCGCCCTCGACGCGATTCGCGCTGGCGCCGTGGTCCTGACCTGGCACAAGGTGGGCGGGCTGCTCACCGACGGCCGGGGGCGGGTGGTCGGCGTGCGCGCCACCGACCGGCTCACCGGCGAGGAGCGCGAGATCCGGGCCCACGCCGTCATCAACGCCACCGGCCCCTGGACCGACTTCACCCGCGCCCTCGGCGGCGGCGCCCACCAGCCCCTCATGCGGCCGACCAAGGGCATCCACATCGTCGTCGACCGCGAGCGCCTCCCGGTGAACCACGCCGTCGTCTGCTTCCACCCGCGCGACGGGCGGGTGCTGTTCGCGATTCCCTGGGGCGAGCGCACCTACATCGGCACCACCGACACCGACTTCCAGGGCGACCCCGGCGAGGTCGCGGCCACCGCCGAGGATGTCGCCTACCTCATCGAGGCCTCCAACCGCTACTTCCCCTCGGTGGGCCTCACCGCCGACGACGTGATCGCCACCTGGGCCGGCGTGCGCCCGCTCATCAGCGACGCCGACGCCACCGACGCCTCCAGCGTCTCGCGGGAGCACTCGATCATCATCGACCCCAACGGCCTCATCACCATCGCCGGCGGCAAGCTCACCACCTACCGCCGCATGGCGGCCGAGGTGGTGGACAAGGCGCTGGGGCTGCTCGGCCTGCTCGGCCTGGCGCCCGAGGGGCTGCACCCGGCGCACACCGACGTGGAGCCGCTGCCCGGCGCGGTGGGCTGGCCCGCCGACGACGACCACGCGCTGGTGGCCCGGCAGGTCGAGGAGGCCGGCGAGGGGCGCGTCTCGGCGGAGACCGCCCGCCACCTCGCCGATTCCCTCGGCACCCGCGGCATCGACGTCGCCCGCATGGCCGCCGCCGACCCGGCCCTCGCCGAGCCGCTGGTGCCCGGCCGCCCCGAGATCCTCGCCCAGGTGGACTGGGCGGTGCGCGAGGAGCTGGCGGTGACGGTGGGCGACGTGCTCGTGCGGCGCACGCAGATCTTCTTCCGCGACCCGGATCAGGGCCTCGGCTGCTGCGAGACGGTGGCCGGGCGCATGGCCGGGCTCCTCGGCTGGGACGAGGACCGCGCCCTGGAGGAGGTGCTGGCCTACCAGCGCGAGGTCGCGCGCAGCCGGCGCTGGCGGGAGGGGAGCGATGCCGCGTAGGTTCCTGCGGCGGCTGGCCGGCGAGCTGCGCCCCCAGCGGGTGGAGGAGGCCGCATCCTGCGCCCGGGCGCTCGCCGCCCACGTCGGCGACGCCACGGCCCTCCAGCTCCTCCCCGGAGGCCACGCCCGCCTCACCCGGGCGGCGCTGACGGCCCGGGTCCTCGCCGTGCAGGAGCCGGCCCCCTGGCCGGCGGCGATCATGCGCCAGCTCGACCCGGGCGACGCCGCCTTCCTGCCGCCCCTCGACTTCCACCCGGTCGTCGCCGGGCGCGAGCGCACCCTGCTCGGGCTGCCGGGGCGGGGGCGGGCGGCCTGGGTGGACGCCGCCGGCTGGATCGGCGTGGACGACGGGCCGGCGGTGACGGTGTGGGTGGCCGAGGGGCGCCGGGCCTGGCCGGTCGGTCGCCGGCCGGACGAGCGCGGCGAGGAGGCCGCCGGGCGCTTCGAGCTGGAGCAGCGCCGCAGCGACGAGGTC
>WGAH01000232.1 GCA_015489145.1 Deltaproteobacteria bacterium | reverse complement strand
GGCAGCGTCAGATGTGTATAAGAGACAGGCGGCGGCGGCGCCCGCCGCGGGGGTCTCGGCGGCGCGCTCGTCGGAAAGGCCGGCGGGGACGGCGCTTCGGCGCAGGCGGGCGTCGGGGGGCTCGAAGTCCTCGGGGCGCACGCCCTCGCGCAGCTCCGCCCGCCCGCCGCGGACGTGCAGGACGTGGGTGGCGACCCGCTCGACGAACCAGCGGTCGTGGCTGGCGAAGACCGCCGTGCCGTCCCACTCGCCCAGCGCCCGCACCAGCTCGCCGATGGTCTCGGCGTCGAGGTGGTTGGTCGGCTCGTCGAGGAGCAGCAGGTTGCGCGGCCGCAGGACGTGGATCGCCAGGGCCACCCGGGCGCGCTCGCCGCCGGACAGCTCGCCGACCCGGCGCAGGGCGGCGTCGCCGGACAGCCCCAGCGCGCCGAGCACCGTGCGGACGCGCAGGGGGTCCACCGCCGCGCCGGCGGCGGCGAGGCAGGCGTCGAGGGCGCGGTCGCCGGCGGGCAGGTCGCGGGCCACCGCCTGGGTGAACAGGCCCACCCGGGCGCCGCGGCCGAGCACCCGCCGGCCCTCCCGGGGGCGCAGGCGACCGGCGAGGACGTGCAGCAGGGTCGACTTGCCGGCGCCGTTGGGCCCGAGCACCGCCACCCGCCAGCCCCGGTGCAGCTCGAGATCCACCTCGCGCAGCACGTCGGGGCCCTCGGGCCAGCCGGCGCGCACCCCCCGCAGGCTCGCCACCACCGGCGCGCCCTCCGGGGCCGGCGGCAGGACCAGGCGCGGGGCGCGCTCGGCGCGGTCGGGTTCCGGCAGGCGCTCCATGCGCTCGAGGGCGCGGGCGCGGGCGCGGGCCTGGCTCGCCTTCGAGGGCTTGCCCCGGAAGCGCTCGACGAAGCGCTCCATGCGGGCGATCTCGGCCTGCTGGGCCCGCCAGGCCGCCTCCTCGGCGGCCCGCCGCCGGTCGCGTTCCGCCAGCCAGGCGCTCGGCGGCCCGTCGAAGACGGTGACCCGCCCGCGGCGCACCTCGGCGGTGCGGTTGCAGGCCCGGTCGAGGAGGTGGCGGTCGTGGCCGACGACGACCAGGGCGCCGGGCCAGCGGGCGAGGAAGCCGGCGAGCCAGGCCCGGGCGTGCAGGTCGAGGTGGTTGGTCGGCTCGTCGAGGAGGAGCAGGTCGGCCTCGCCGAGCAGCAGCTTCGCCAGGGCGGCGCGCACCTGCCAGCCGCCGGAAAAGGTGTCGCAGGGGCGGCGCCAGTCGGCCTTTCGGAAGCCCAGGCCGGCGAGGACCTCGCCCACGCGCTCGTCGAGGGCCCAGCCCCCCGCCAGGCGGAAGGCCTCGGCGGCCTGCTCGTGGGCGGCGACGGCGGCGGGGCTCGGGTCGTCGGCCAGGGCGGCCTCGGCGGCGCGCAGGCGCTCGCCCAGGGCCAGCAGCCGGCGCATCCCCGAGCGCGCCTCGTCCCACAGGGGCCGGGAGGAGGCGGCGACGGCGTGCTGCGGCAGGTAGCCGACGCGCAGGCCGCCCCGGCGCAGCACCCGGCCGGCGTCGGGCTCCAGCTCGCCGGCCAGCACGCGGAGCAGCGTGGTCTTGCCCGAGCCGTTGCGCCCGATGACCGCGAGGCGGTCGCCCGGGTGGACCCCCAGGCGCACCTCGCGCAGGATCGCGTCGCCGCCCAGGCGGACGGTGAGGCCCTCGGTGCGGATCACGGCTACCCGTTCGGGAAGTTGCCGAAGTCGCGGCGCTGCATCCACTCGGGAAAGCCGGCCCCCATGTTGCGGCCGGCCCAGTTGCGCGAGATGCGGGCGACGAACAGGCGGTCGGTCTCGTTGAGGTGGGGCTTGAGCCGGTCGCGAATGCGCCGGGCGCCCAGGGTGCGGCTCTCGAGCAGCCAGGCGTTCTTCAGGCGGTTGGACCAGTTGCCCATGCCCTGGATCGCCTTCTCGACGCGGTCGCGCACCAGGGGATCGCCGGAGCGGTCATCGAGGACGACGAGGAACATCATGGCGAGGGAACCTCCGCGGGAGGGGGGCCCGGCTCGCTATCCCGCCCGGGCTCCGCTGCCCCGTCGGCGGGCGGCGCCGCCTCGGCCGGGGGCGCCGCCTCGGCGGGGGCGGCCTCGCCGGCGGCCGCGGCGGCGGCGGCCTCCCCGGCGGCGGTGCCGGCGGCCCGGCTCGCGGCGGCGGCGGCGGCCTCCTCGGCGGCGTCGCGCTCGGCAGTGGCCGCCCGCCCCTTCGCCTCGGCGCGGGCCTGGGCGGCCAGGCGCTCGACGTCCGGCGGCGGGGCGGGCTGCTCGATGGGGCGCGAGCCGGCGCAGGCGGCCAGCAGGGCGAGGAGGGCGGGGCGCATGGCAATCTCCCGGGCGGTTCGCCCGTAGGGTAGCAGCCCGGCGGCGGCGCGATACGGCGACCGCGCGGGCCGGCGTCCCACCCCGCGGCGCCGGGACCGCCCCAAGGGGGTGCCCATGCGCGTCATCGTCACCGGCTCCTCGCGCGGCATCGGCCGCGCCATCGCCGTCCGCCTCGCCCGTCCCGGCGGCACCGTGGTGGTCAACTACCTCCAGAACGCCGACGCGGCGCGGCACACGGCGGAGCTGGTCGAGGAGCGCGGCGCCCGCGCCGTCGTCGTCGAGGCCGACGTGCGCTCCGAGCGCGACCTCAAGCGCCTCGCCGCCACCCTCGACGGCGTGGACGTGCTGGTCCACAACGCCGCCGTCGGCGCCCTCAAGCCCTTCGACCGCATTCGCACCAGCCAGTGGGACCTCACCCTCGAGAGCTCGCTCCGGCCCTTCTGGCTGCTGACGAAGCTCGCGCCCCTGGCCGAGGGCGCCAGCGTCGTCGGCATCTCCTCGCTGGGTTCGCGCCGGCACATCCCCGGCTACGCGGCGATGGGCGCGGCCAAGGCCGGCATCGAGGCCCTCACCCGGCAGCTCGCCGTCGAGCTGGCCCCCCGGGGCGTGCGGGTGAACACCGTGTGCGGCGGCCTCGTCGAGACCGACGCCCTCCGCTACTTCCCCGAGGGCGAGGCGATGCTGGCGGCGGCGGCGCGGCACACCCCCCTGGGCCGGGTGGGCCGCCCCGAGGACATCGCCGCCGCCGTGGCCCTGCTGGTGAGCGAGGACGCCGCCTGGATCACCGGGCAGGTGCTGGTGGCGGACGGAGGGCTGTCGCTGCTGTGAGCGGCGGAGACCGCGCCCTCCGGCGGGCGCACGACCGAGGAGGCAGGCATGGGCGAGAAGGACGACGGGCGCGAGCAGGCCGGGGCCATCCCCGAGGAGGGCGGGCCGGACGAGCGCCGCCCGCGCGGTTTTCGCATCGAGGTGGACCCGGACGCCATCGACGAGGCGGTGCGCTCGCTGGCCGCGCGGGTGCGCGAGCTGGTCGACCAGGGGCGCTACACCAAGGTGCGGATCTCCTACAAGGGCCGGCCGCTCATGCCGGACATCCCCCTCGGCGCCTTCCTCGCCACCGAGGCGGTGACCTTCTGGTACGCGGGCCTGCTGCGGGCCCTGGTGGTCAACCTCGGCGTCCGCACCTTCATCGAGGTGGAACTCGTCCACGACGCCGCCCAGAAGGTGCGCGAGGGGCGGGAGCTGTACATGGCCGGCGAGGCCGACGCCGCCGAGGAGCGCTACCGGGAGGCGCTTCGCATGAAGCCCGGCGACCCGGAGGCGCTCTACCACCTCGGCGTGCTGCTCCGCATGACGGGCCGCCGCAAGGAGGCGCTCGCCTGCTTCGAGCAGGTCGCCGCCTCGAAGCACGAGCTGGCCGAGCGGGCGGCCGAGGCCCTCGACGCGATGCGCCGGGGACCGCGCGCCCTGTAGGGCGGCCGGCGCCTTCGCCCTTCGCGCGCGATAGGCTGCCGGGGGATGGCCCTCCCGCCGCCCTCCTGGAGACCCGAGCCGCGAGGATGCCGTGAACATCGACCTCTCCGGGCGTCACGCCCTCGTCTGCGGCGCCAGCGCCGGCATCGGCCGCGCCGCCGCCCTGGCCCTGGCCGAGCTCGGCGCGGCCGTCACCGTGCTGGCCCGACGCCGCGCGCGCCTCGAGGCCCTGCTGCCGGAACTGCGCGCCGCCGGGGCTCCCGCGGCCCACGCCCTCGTCGCCGACCTCGAGGACCCGGACACCGAGGACCGCGTGCGCGCCCACGTCGCGGCGGCGGGTCCGGTCCACGTCCTCGTCAACAACGCCGGCGGCCCGCCCGCCGGCCCGATCCTCGAGGCCACCCCCGCCGACTTCGAGGTCGCCCTGCGCCGTCACCTCCTCGCCGCGCACCGGCTGCTGCGCGTCGTCCTGCCCGGAATGCGCGCGGCGGGCTTCGGCCGCGTCGTCAACGTCGTCTCGACCAGCGTGCGCGAGCCGATCCCCGGCCTGGGGGTGAGCAACACCACCCGCGGCGCCGTCGCCGCCTGGGCCAAGACGGTGGCCGGCGAGCTTCCCCCGGGCATCACGATCAACAACGTCCTGCCCGGCTACACCGACACCGAGCGCCTCGCCGAGCTGGGCTCGGCCCTGGCCCGCGCCCGGGGCACCACCGTCGAGGCGGTGCGCGCCGGCTGGGTGGCCGAGGTGCCCGAGGGCCGCCTGGCCCGTCCCGAAGAAGTGGCCGCCGTCATCGCCTTTCTCGCCTCGCCGGCCGCCAGCTTCGTCCGCGGCCAGAGCATCGCCGTCGACGGCGGCCGCATGCGCGGGATCTGACCCTTCCCCCGGAGCCTCCCGTGGAGTTCTTCCGCATCGTGCCCGTCCGCACCAGCGAGCGCGCCATCCAGCGGCACCTGCGCCCGAGCGCCCTGCCCGACTACTGCGCCTCCATCGCCGAGGTCGAGCAGCAGGGGGCCGGCCGGGGGGTGCTGCGCGGCATCTGGGGCGAGTTCCGGCTGTCCCGCGACTGGATTCGCGGCGGCGTGCGCTACGCCCTGAGCGACTGCCCCAACCAGCTCCAGTGGACGATCACCACGGGCTTTCCCCCAGCCCCCGAGGCGGTCGTCGTGCACCTCACCATCGCGCGCACGGAAAAGGAGCCCGCCTTCGTCGAGGAGATCGAGGCCTTCCTCGACGACTGGGCCGCGGGATTGCGCCGCCTGCCGGCCGAGTAGGCCGGGGCGGCGGCGCTCCGGACGGGGTTCAGGGGGTGTCGGCCCTGGCGGCGGGGGCCGGCTCGCTGCCGAAGTCCACCACGTAGAGGCGACGCCCCTGCTCGGGGACCAGGGCGTAGCGCCCCGGCGGCAGGGCGTCGGCGCTGATGTAGCGGACCAGGCGGTCGCCGGTGGCCACGTCCTGCACCCGGCTCTTGTCGAGGCTGGCCTCGACCCGCTCGAACTCGGTGTCGGAGGTGAACTTCACGCCGAGGTAGACGTGGTCCTCGATGGACACGCCGCTGGCGAAGGTCCGCACGCCGGTGTCGGGCACCAGCGGCACGATGTCGAGCTTGCGGACGAGGTCCTTGCCGCTGACGATCAGCCGGGCGTCGCCGTCGATGGTGGGCGCCTGCAGCGGCTTCTTGCTCGGGAAGCGGACGACCTCGTCGGTGCCCTGGATCGTCTCCTGCTCGATGTCGGCGAAGGTGCGGATCGCCGTGAGCTTGTCGTCCTGGAGGCGGAAGACGCCGGAGCCGGCCGGCGCCCGCCACACCGTCAGCTCGACGACGCCGGTGGCCTGCTGCCCGCCGGCGATCTCGGGCGAGTCCTGCACGAGCAGGGTCTCGTCGCCGAGCTTGAGGGTGTAGGTGGTGTTGGGGCAGGTGTTGTCGATGCGGAACACGCCGTTGGCGTCGGTGGTCGCCTCGCGCACCTGGCAGGTGAGGTCGGAGGTGCGCTCGGCCTTGGCCAGCACGCGCACGTCGGCACGCGGCTGGCCGCTCATGGCGTCGACGAGCTTGCCTTCGAAGGTGCCCCCGGGGTTGCAGGCGGCGAGCAGGCCGCCGAGGAGTGGAAGGATCGTGCGCATGTGCCCTCCTTGGGTCCTCGTCGATGCTACCAGTTTTGGGGGCAGAACCGGGAAGGACAAGGGGGCTTTTTCAGCGATTCGCCCGATCCCTGAGCCGGCGCATGTCCGAAATCGCGGATCGCGCAAGTCTTTCGGCCTGTTCTTGCACGAATTTTTCAGGCGCCGTCTCGTAGCTCCGTGCGCGCTCGCCCGGGGGCTCCGGGGGAAAGAGCACCGACCGGGCCGCCACCGCCAGGGCGCCGAGGCCGTCGGGGCGGGCGCCGGCGAGGGCGTCGGCCACCGAGCCGCCCTGGGCGCCGACGCCGGGGACGAGGAACCAGGCCGAGGGGGCCAGCGCGCGCAGGCGGCGGGCCTCGTCGGGGATGCCGGCGCCGACGACGAGGCCGAGGGCGCCGGTGCCGGATTCGCCGACCAGCGGGGCGCCCAGGCGCTCGACGGCGGCGGCCAGGCGCTCGGCGGCGGGCGGGTGGCCGGCGGCCTGGAACTCGGCGCTGCCCGGGTTGGTGGTGCGGGCGAGGACGAACAGGCCCCGGCCGTGCTCCCGGCAGGCCGGCAGGTAGGGCTCGAGGGTGTCGGTGCCCATCCAGGGGTTCACCGTGAGGGCGTCGGCGGCGAGGGGCCCGGCCGGGTCGAGGAAGGCCCGGGCGTAGGCCGCGGCGGTGCTGGCGATGTCGCCGCGCTTGCCGTCGGCGATCACGAGGAGGCCGGCCGCCCGGGCCCGGGCGCAGAGGTCCTCGAGGGCCGCGAGGCCCGGCGCCCCGAGCGCCTCGTAGAAGGCGAGCTGGGGCTTGATTGCCGCCACGCGCCCCCGCACCGCCGCGACCACCATGCGGCCGAAGTCGCGGACGGCCTCGCCGGCGGCCCGGCGGAAGTCCGCCCCGGCCAGGCCGCGCCAGCGTTCCCGCAGGGGCAGCGGGAGGCGGTCGAGGTGCGGGTCGACGCCCACGGCCACCGGCGCGGTGGCGCGGACGGCCCGGGCGAGGCGGTCGCCGAAGGGGGCGTTCACGAGGGT
>WGAH01000231.1 GCA_015489145.1 Deltaproteobacteria bacterium | reverse complement strand
GCCGCTGGACCGACCGCCAGCCGGCCCTTCGCAAGCTGTTCGCCAGGGGGACAGCGCGGGGGGCCGAGGGCCCGGGCCAGGGCGTCGAGGGCCCGGCGCTCGGCGGGACGGCCCGCCCGCCCGTCGGCCCAGATGCGGTCCATCACGATGCCGGCGACGCCCTGGCGGGCGAGGTCCGCGAAGTCGGCCCGGGTGGGGAGGGCGCCCCGGCCGCGCTCGGCGGCGAACAGCTTGCGAAGGGCCGGCTGGCGGTCGGTCCAGCGGCGGTAGGCCTCGGGCCAGAGGTAGCCCTCCCACATCGACATGCCGTTGACCAGCGGTCGGCGGTGCTGGTCCCAGCGCAGCAGGGCGAGCATCCCGGCGGTGGACCGCGTGGTCGGGACCACGAGGATCGCGCCGGGGGGCAGGGATCGGTTCCAGCTCCCGATGCTCCCCACCGCCACCGCCGGGGCCGGCCCGGGGTCGAAGCCGGTCTGCGCCGCCGAGCCGAGCAGGACGAGGGGGAAGAGCGCCCGCCACCGGCCGCGCAGGGCCGGCAGGGCCAGCACGACCAGCACGACGACGAGGCCCGTCAGCGCCCCGAGGGCCCGGTAGGGCCACCAGAAGCGGCGCAGCAGCGGGAGGCGCTCCATGAGGGCGTAGGGGCCGGGGATGTCGAGGGGACCGAGCCGCAGGCGCTCGCCGCTGGCGACGGCGGCGAGGAGGAGGGCGGCGACGCCGACGCCGAGGGCGAGCCGCCGGCGTCCCGGCGGGGAGGCCGGGCCGAGGAAGGCCGCCAGGGCGAGCAGGAGGGCGCCTTGGGGGAGGTAGGCCCCGCTCTCCGCCGGACCGGCCGCCGGCGCGATGCCCTCCAGCCACCGGGCCGCGGCGTCGAAGCGGGTGCGGGGCAGCCCGGTGCCGGGCACCGTGGACCACTCCCGGAGCACCAGCGCCGCGAAGGGAGCGACGAGGATCGCCGTCACCGCCGCCGTGCGCGCGGCGGCCAGCAGGCCCCGGCGCGGGCCGAGGCGGCCGGCGAGGATGCCGGCGACGGCGACGGCGGCGAACAGCCCGTGAAACCAGTAGCCGTAGCCGGCCAGCGCCAGGGCGAGGCCCGTGGCCGCGTCCCGGCGCCACCGCCCGTCGGCGCGCATCGCCAGGGCCATCGCGAGGAGGGAGGGGGCGATCCAGGCCTGGGTGACCCGGCCGAACAGGACCTCGCTCCAGGCGTAGCTCGAGATCCCGGCGAGGCCGGCGCCGGCCAGGGCGCCGAGGCGGGGCCGCCCCACCACCCGCCCGGCCAGGGCGCCGAGCCAGGCTCCGGCCGCCCCGTTGCTCGCCAGGGCCAGGGCGGTGAAGGCGCCGAGCCCCCGAGGGGTGCCGAGGCTGAGCACCAGGGGGGCGGCCAGCACCGCGTCGAGCACGTTGAGCACCGAGGTGAGCAGGGGCCGGCCCACCGGGTACCAGATCTCGTCGATGCGCGACCAGTCGCCCACGCCCCGGAGGCGGTCGGCCACCACCGCGAAGATGAACGCCGTGTGGCCGCCGTCCATGCAGTCCACCCCCCGCAGGGGGATCGCCGGGACGGGCGAGGCGAGGGCGCGCCAGGCCGGCGCGGTGCCGGCGATCACCGCCGCGAGGATCGCGACGGCGGCGAGGCTTCGGGGCAGGTCCCCGCCGGGTGGCGCGGGCCGGGCGGGCTCCTGGGGCGGCCGCTTCGCCACGGCTCAGAACTGGTCGGCGCCCTGGGTGAGCTTCTCCTCGGCGTCGTCGGCCGACAGCGCCACGGCGATGATCGCGTCGAGGAGCTGCTCGGGCTTGAGCTTCGCCGGCACCCGGGCGACGTAGACCAGGGTGCTCGGGGACTGCCCCTGGAGCTGCCAGGCGCCGATGATGCGGCCGGTGTTGTCGCGCAGCATCGCCCGGGCCACCTCGGGGGCGAGCTCCTCGCCCTGCCAGGCGGCGGCCATCACCTCGCGGGTGCGGAGCGACCCGTACTCGCCGATGAGCGAGCGCACGATCACCGCCTGGGAGCGGCCCTCGGTGGTGTCGAAGACGAGGACGAAGTCGTTGTCCTCGTCGATCTTGTACTTGAGGTCGAGCTTCTTGAAGGCCTTGATCAGCGCGCGGTCGGGCTCGGGCGTCTCGTCGGCGCGGACCGCCAGGGGGGCGAGGAGGAGGGCCAGGGCGGCGAGCCTGCGGGCGAACATGGCGGTGCTCCCGGAAAGGGTGGGCCTGTCCCTCGCTTACCCGTCCCCCTCCGGCGGGGCCACCGGGTGGTCGAAGGGAAGGCCGGCGGCGGGCGCCTCGTCGCCTGGCGGCGTCGGCCACGGCGGCGCGCCGGCATTCACGCGGACGTCGAAGCGCCGCATCGCCCAGGCCTGCACCCGGGGGG
>WGAH01000230.1 GCA_015489145.1 Deltaproteobacteria bacterium | reverse complement strand
GTCGAGGTCGAGCACCGCGATCTCGCCGGGGCCGGCCGGGCCCCGCGGCTCGCCCGGGTGCCGGGCGAAGACGAGGTAGCGCCCGTCGGCGCTGACCAGCGGGTGGCTGTCGTGGAACTGCTCGAAGAAGTGCAGGTGGAAGAGCTGGTCGCGGGTGGGCAGGAAGGTGGCGAGGGGCCGCGCCTCGCCGGCCTCCGGGTCGACCTCGGCCCAGGCCAGGCGCCCGTCGCGCTCGTCCCAGCCGGCCACCAGCAGCGTGCCCCGCGGCGTCCAGAAGAAGGCGAGGCAGGGGCGGTCGACGAGGCGCCGGGTGAAGCCGCCGTCGAGGCGCAGGGCCCACACGCCCCGGTAGGGCGTGCCCTCGCCGCCGGGCGCGTGGGACACCGCCACCCAGGCGCCGTCCGGCGAGGGCACGAAGCCCACCAGGCCGTCCAGCGCGATGAGGCCGCGCACGCGGTCGTCCCCGGCCTCCCCGCCGGGCTCGACCAGGCTGACCTCGGTGCCGGAGCCGGCGTCGAGGCCGACCAGCAGGCCCTCGGCCAGGGGAAAGGGCGTGCAGAAGGAGCCCGGCCGCTCGCCGATGAGGCGGTCCGGCCCGCGCCCGCCGGCCCGGCGCACCAGCAGGCGCCCGCGCAGGTCGAGGCGGGTACCGACGTGGACCAGGAGGCCCTCGCCGTCGGGCATCCACGAGAAGAACAGCGGGGCGCCCTCGTCGATGACCCGCCGCTCCCCCTCGCCGTCGAGGGCGCTCAGCCAGAGCTGGAGCTGCTCGCCGTCCTGGCTGAGCACCGCGAGGCGGTCGCCCTGCGGGCTCCAGCGGCAGTAGACGGGAAGCTGCCCGAGGATGCGCGCCAGCCGTCGCTCCTCGACGCCGTCCACCTCGACGGCGCACAGCTCGGCCGCCGCGCCGGCGTCCTCGCCTTCCGGGTGCCGGAAGCAGCCCAGCCAGCGCCCGTCGGGGGACCAGGCCGGCCAGGTGCGGACCTCGCGGCTGGCCGGGAGCCCCCAGCCGGGCCCGGGCGCGTCGGGAAAGCTGACCGGCCGGTCGCCGGAGCCGTCGGGCGCGATCACGTGGAGCTGGCCATCCTCGCCGACGTAGGCGACGCGCCCGCTCCCGGCCGTTCCCTCGCCCACGACCCGCCTCCCGCCGGCTCAGCCGAGGAGCCGCGCGACCACGAGGGCCTGCACGGCGGCGGCGATGAAGGGCAGCACCAGGGCGACGCGCGGCGCCGGCACGAGGTCGAGGGTGCCGTCGCGGTCGCGGGCCAGCTCCTCGTCGAGCTCCCGGCGCAGGGCCGGCGGCAGCCCCTCGGGCCCCGCCCGCAGCGCGAGGGCCAGGGCCGTGTCGTGGTTGGCGCCGAAGGAGGCGAGGCCGAGCCCCGTGCCGAGCACGGCCAGCAGCACCGTCCACCCGGAACCCCCGGCGCCCCAGCGCTGGAGCGCCCAGAAGAACAGGACCAGCCCCACCACCAGCAGCGGCGCGCCCGACCAGCGCCAGCGCGCGTGGCGCACGGCGCCGCGGAGTTCACCCGTCATCGCTCGGCTCCTCCCGGGGCGGCGCGAGCAGCCCCTCCAGCACGAGGCGTATCCCCTCGGTGGCGAGAAGCTCCACGTCGGGCCGGATGCCCACCGCCGACTGCCCGGACAGGCCGTCGACGAAGGCCTTGAGCATCGCGGCGACGGCGCGGGGCTCGATGCGCCGGAAGACGCCGTCGCGCTGGCCCTCCTCGATGATCCGCGCGAGCTGCTCGACGAAGCGCCGGTGGATCGCCCCCACCTTCTCGCGCAGATCGTCGTCGCGAATCGCCATCTCGCTCATCAGCAGGAAGAAGCGCGGCGGGGACTTGAGGCCGGCGAAGTAGTCGAGGTACTGCCGGCCGAGCACCACGAGGCGCTCGTGGGCCGGCCGGGGATCGCGGGCCGCCTCGTCGAGGAAGCGCACGGTCTGGGCCTGCTCGGCCTCGACCAGCGCGTCGAAGATCGCCCGCTTGCTCGGAAAGTAGTGGTAGACGGCGCCCTTGGAGAGCTGCGCCCGCCGGGCCACGTCCTCGACCCGCGTGGACAGGTAGCCCCGGCTCACGAACAGGGTGCGGGCGGCCCGGAGGATCTGGGCGCGCCGCTCGGCCTCGCTCAGGTGTCGCGTCATCGATCCCGATGGTCACACGGCCGCGCCGGGCGGGCAAGCCGGCGGCGGTCCCTACAGCTCCGGGCCGAGGCGCACGCGGCGGTGCTCGCCCTCGCCGGAGGCCGGCGGCTCGTCGGAGGCCGGCGGCGCGTCGGCATCGCCGGCGGCTGGCGCCTCCCCCGCTTCCCCGCCGGGTTCCGCCGCCTCCTCGGGAGCGGACCCGGCACCGGCCTCGCTCGCCTCCTCCGGCGGCACGGCGTCGCCCTCGGCGGCCGGCGCGGCCCCGCTCGCCTCCTCCGGCGGCACGGCGGCGCCCTCGACGGCCGGCGCGGCCTCGCTCGCCTCCTCCGGCGGCGCGGCCTCCCCCTCGGCGGACGGCGCGGCGTCGCCCTCGGCGGCCGGCGGGGCCTCGGTCCCCTCCCCCGCCGGGGCCTCGCCCGCCTCCTCGGCCAGGAGGCGGTGCAGCCGCTCGGCGGCGGCCTCCACCTCGGCCTCGCTCATCGAGCCGGCCTCGGCGGCCTCCATCTCGGCGAGGAAGCGCTCGAAGGCATCGAGGTCGTCGGCGCCGGGCTCGGGGAAGGTGGCCTGGTAGAAGAGCACGGCGCGGGCGGACCAGTTGCGGGTGGCCTCGCCCGTGAAGCGGTCCTCGCCGCGGTCCACCTCGCCCCGAAGCTCCAGGCCCAGGGGCAGGCGCCGCCCGAAGAACAGGCCGGCGACGCCCCGGGCCGCCACGCCGGCGCGGTGCTCGCCGAACAGGTCCATGCGCCCGAGCACGTGCCCCTGCACCCAGGCGCGGTCCCGCCAGTCCGCGCCGAGCAGCCACCCGACCTCGCCCGGCGCCCACCAGGTGACCCCCAGGCCCGGGCCCACCGCCGGCCCGAAGTGGAAGAGCCGCGGGTCGGCCCCCCAGAAGCCCGGGATCGACAACAGCCCCAGGCGCGCCCACTCCAGGTCGAGACGCCGCCCGAGGTCGGCATCGCCGCCGACGCGCCCGCGGGCCCATGCCGTCCACCAGTCGCGCCCGCCGCCCCCGTCGTCGACCTCGGACGGGGGCAGGCCGAGCACGGGACCGAAGCGCGCGCTGTCGAGCCCCCAGCGGCGCACGGAACCCCCGGCGTCGATCTCGGCGCCGAGCACCAGGCCGTCGGAGACGGGGGACAGCTCGAAGCCGACGCGGTCGCCCTCGGCCTCGCCGGGCCCGGCCAGGACCCCGGTGCGGACGAGGCGGTAGCCCGCGGCCCGCGCCGGCGGCCCCGCCAGCAGGAGCCCCGCCGCCAGGGCGAGCGCCGCGCGTCCTCCGTGCCCCGAGCGCCTCCGCATCACTTCATCTGGTTCGCCACCCGCTTGAGCTCGCGGACGCTGGTGATCTCCAGCAGCTTGCCCTTCACCGCGAAGGTGCTGAGCTTCTGGAGCTTGCGGACGTTCTCGCCGTAGCGGTACAGCGCCCCCCAGAACCGGTCGTACTTCTTCTGGTTGAAGACCCGCACGAAGGTGTCGCTCCCGAGGAACTGCACCAGCTCCTTCGGCATGCCGTTGAAGATCGTGAGGAAGAACAGGAAGTTGAGGTAGTTCCCCGACGGGCTGTGGAACTCCTTGCGGTAGATCTGGTTGTACTCGTCGGTGACGAAGCCGTCCTCGATCGCCTTGTGGTAGAACTCCGTGCCCGGGTAGGGCACCAGCGAGCTCGGCAGCAGGTTGTAGGGCGTCGGCAGGGTCCACAGCAGCCTCAGCCCCTTCATCATGTCCTCGGTCGTCTCCCAGGGGTTGTCGAGGATGACGTGGTAGTCGGGGATCTGGATGTAGTCCCGGTACTTCGTGATGATGTTGACCGCCTTGAGGAGCTGCTCGTTGGTCATGCCCCGGCGGTACAGGCGCATCGTCTCGCGGGAGCCGGTCTGGATGCCGAGCTCGGTGAAGCACAGGCCGGCGTCGACCAGGGCGGCGAACTTCTCCTCGTTGATCGTCGTCGGGGAGGTCTGGGCGCGGAAGGGCAGGCCGACCTCGCGCTTCCAGACCCGGGCGAACTTCTTGATCTCCTCGTTGGAGGTGCTGAAGAACACGTCGTCCTGGAAGTGGACCAGGCCGATTTCCGGGAAGCGGCGCACCACTTCCTTGATCTCGGCCACCATGTGCTCGACGGAACGCCGCCGCAGGTAGCGCTGCCCCTTGTAGAGGTCGTGGTTGAAGGCCACCCCGCAGTAGCTGCACTTGTGCGGGCAGCCCCGGGTGATCATCGTCTTGTAGGTGTAGCGCATGTCCCCGTTGCGGTCGGGGTAGCGGGGCATGCGCTCCAGGAACAGCTCCCAGGTCAGGCGCACGAGGTGCTGGCCGTCGTCGCTGTAGGACCAGTCGTCCTCGAAGGTGTAGTCCTGGAAGGGCAGCGTATCGAGGTCCTGGATGAGCGGGCGGTGGGGGTTGCCGACGACGCGGCCGTCGGGCTTGCGGAACCAGAAATTCCGCACGTCGTAGTAGTCCTCGCCGGCCTCCATGCGCTCGATCAGCTCGAGGAAGGCGTGCTCCCCTTCCCCGACGCAGACGATGTCGACGAACTCGAGGGCCTGCTGCGGCATCGTCGTCGGGTGGAAGCCGCCCCAGACGATGGGCCGCTCGGGCTCGGCGAGCTGGAGCGCCCGGGTGGCCTGCACGGCGACGTCGAACATGCTCGACAGGAAGGAGATGCCGATGAGGTCGTAGCCCTTGCAGAGCTCGACGAGGTCCTCGACCATCGAGTCCGGCATCTGCATGATGTAGCCCTCGCGCACGTGCAGGTGGCTGTACGTGTCGGCGGGCAGGAAGATCATGCGGACCTCGTGCCCGGCCTGCTTGAGAACCGCCTTGAGCGCGCGAATCGCGGGGGAGTAGTGGTCGGCGGGGGTCGGGTTGATCAGGGCGACGCGCATGGAGACTCCGGCTGGGGTGGTCTTCGGGTCCTAGCCCGGAGAAAGCGTAGCGGTAGCCCGAACCGACCGCCACCTCGCGCCGGCCCGGTTCGCGCCGGCCGGGGCCGCGGGCGCCGGCCCCCCCGCCTCACCCCGGAAAGGCGCCTGGAAGCGGGCCGCAGGGGGCTTGACAGCCGGGCGCGCTTCCCCTAAACCCTCGCATTCGGCCCACACTCGCGGGCCCCATCCCCCACCATCGAGCACCGGAGCGAGCTGCCATGAGCGTCCAGAACTACCTGTTCACGTCCGAGAGCGTCAGCGAGGGCCACCCCGACAAGATGTGCGACCAGATCTCGGACGCGGTGCTCGACGCCCACCTCGCCCAGGACCCCCGCGCCCGCGTCGCCTGCGAGACCCTGGTGAAGACCGGCATGGTCATCGTCGCCGGCGAGATCACCAGCCAGGCCCAGGTGCAGTACGCGCCGCTGATTCGCGAGGTCGTCAACGACATCGGCTTCGACCACTCCGAGAAGGGCTTCGACGGCCACACCTGCGCGATCATGGTCGCCGTCGAGCAGCAGAGCCCCGACATCAGCCAGGGCGTCACCGAGGGCGAGGGCCTGCACAAGGAACAGGGCGCCGGCGACCAGGGCATGATGTTCGGCTACGCCTGCGACGAGACCCCCGAGCTGATGCCGATGAGCATCCTCTACTCGCACAGGCTCCTCGAGCACTTCGCCCGCATCCGCAAGAACGGCGAGGTCCCCTGGGCCCGCCCCGACTCCAAGAGCCAGGTCACCATCGAGTACCGCGACGGCAAGCCCGTGCGCGTCCACACCGTCGTCATCTCGACCCAGCACAGCCCCGACATCACCCTGGAGCAGATGCGCGGCGAGGTCCTCGAGAAGGTGATCAAGCCGGTGATCCCCGACCACCTCCTCGACGACAACACCATCGTCCACGTCAACCCCACCGGCCGCTTCGTCGTCGGCGGGCCGATGGGCGACTGCGGGCTCACCGGCCGCAAGATCATCGTCGACACCTACGGCGGCCACG
This sequence comes from Deltaproteobacteria bacterium, assembly GCA_015489145.1. GTDB lineage: Bacteria > Myxococcota_A > UBA796 > UBA796 > UBA2385 > S143-5. Next base: position 2,011 of record WGAH01000230.1, on the reverse strand, counting down.
GAGCCCACGGCGGCGGCGCCTTCTCCGGCAAGGACCCGAGCAAGGTCGACCGCTCCGCCGCCTACCTCGGGCGCTACATCGCCAAGAACATCGTGGCCGCCGGCTACGCCCGCAAGGTCCTCGTGCAGCTCGCCTACGCGATCGGCGTCGCCGACCCGGTGAGCGTCATGGTCGACACCTACGGCACCGGCGAGGTCAGCGACGAGAAGCTCGCCGCCTGCGTCCGCGAGGTCTTCCCGGTCAAGCCCGCCGAGCTGATCCGCCACCTCGACCTGCTGCGGCCGATCTACCGGCGCACCGCCGCCTACGGCCACTTCGGCCGCGAGGACCAGGGCTTCACCTGGGAGCGCACCGACATGGTCGACAAGGTGCGCGACTTCCTCGGCGGCTGAGCGCCCGCCTCCCCTCCCCCCGGCGCCTTCGGCGCCTCCCCCGCGCCGGTCGCTTCGCGCCCGCGTGCCCGCGCCGGATCGCGTCTCGTCCGGTGGTCGAGGCCTTCCGGGCGCGTGCGGCTGGCGCGTCGAGGGCGCGCCGGCGTCAGCGGGAGCGGCAGCGCCAGAAGCGGAAGACGCGCACCACCCGGCCGCCCCGCTCGACGGGAAGCTCGCCGGCGGGCGCGCAGTCGACGAAGCCCAGCTCCGAGGCGCGGGCGGTGGCGTCGAAGTCGTAGGCGTCGTGCGCGACGAAGATCGCGTCCCAGCCCGGCGGGGGCGGCGGGCGGAAGTCGTACTGGTCGTGGCGCGGGCCGACGCGGACCACCGGCGGCGCCGCCGCGCCGGCGCGCAGGGCCAGGGCGTGCTCGAGCTGGGCGGCGGTCTGGTACATGTGCCCGGCGGCGAAGGTGTGGGCCGGGTCGGGCATGGCGTCCCGCAGGGCCAGCACCCGGTCGGCGACGGCCTCCCAGCCCCAGAGATCGTTGGTCACGTCGAGCCGCGGCGGGTCGATGCGGATCACCGGCGTGCGCGCCTGCGCGTAGACCAGGGCGGTGAGCCCGCCGGCCAGGGCCAGGGCGAGGGCCGGCAGGCGGCGGTGCCAGCGCCGGAGCACCGCGCCGGCCGGGGGGAGCAGCACCAGCCAGGCGCCGGCGGCCCAGTGGGCCTTGAAGGGCGCGAACCAGGACTGCGCGGCGAACAGGAGCAGGGTCGGCCCGGCGGCCCAGGCGAGGAGGCGGTCGGCGGGGGAGGCGCGGCGGCGCAGCGCCCCGACCAGCGCGCCCAGCGCCCCAAGGGCCAGGAGCGGGCTCACCCAGGCGAGCTGGGAGCCGAGGAAGGCGCCGAGGCCGGCGAGGCCGGGCCGCGCGGCGGCGTGCTGGCGCTCGACGAGCTGGAAGGCGAAGGTCGGCCAGCCGTGGGCGGCGTTCCAGGCGAAGACCGGGCTGGCGAGGAGCGCCGCGAGGGCCGCCCCGAGCCAGGGCCAGGGGGTGCCGAGGGCGCGGCGCCAGGGCCGCCCGGCCAGCAGGCCGAGGAAGCCCAGGGGAAGCAGGATCGCGTGGAACTTGAACAGGGCCGCCACCCCGGCCAGCGCGCCGGCCGCCAGCCACAGGGGCGGGCGCCGGGCGGCGTGCCAGGCGGCGAGCCAGGCGGCGGACCAGGCGGCGAGGAAGGGCATGTCGGGGGCGGCAAAGACGGTCGCCACCCCGAACAGGGGGCAGAGCTGCACCGCCGCCAGGGTCCAGGCCCCGCGCCCCGGCTCCCCGGACGCGAGGGCGCGGCCGAGGCCGGCGAGGGCCGCCGTCGCCAGCAGCCCGGCGAGGACGAAGGGCCAGCGCACCCCGAAACCGCCGTCCCCGCCCAGCGCCGTGCCGAGGGCGACCAGCCAGGCCACCCCCGGCGGGTGGTCGCGGTAGCCCCAGGCGAGGTGCCGCGCCCAGGTCCAGTAGTAGGCCTCGTCGTCGCCGAGGCCGACGGCGCCGACGAGCCAGAGGCGGACGGCCGTGAGGATCGCGATGCCGACGAGCACCCGGCGGGTCGCCTCCTCCGCCGGCCGCGGGATCAGCGGCACCCGCCCCCCC